>DATLSW010000225.1:0-6935 GCA_035533955.1 Ktedonobacteraceae bacterium
GCCGGTCAATGCTGCTGCGCTGCAAGTGTCACCGTTCAGGATATTCACCTGTATCAAAGTCAGCGACTCGGTAACGGACGGCTTTTCATACTTCTATGCCGAGGTGCGCCGTCTCAAGGCGCTGCTCTCGGCGTTGGAACAGAGCGCGGATATGCCGTTATTCTTCCTCATCGACGAGATATTTCGCGGCACGAATAATCGCGAGCGGCAGATCGGCAGTCGCGCCTACATCGAGGCGCTGGTCGGGCAAAACTGCATGGGCGCGCTCTCGACGCACGACCTGGAATTGGTGAAGCTGGCCGAGACGCTGCCGCATATCGTCAACTACCACTTCCGCGAAGAGGTGATCGCTGGCCGCATGGTCTTTGACTACAAACTGCGCCCCGGCCCGTCGCCAACGACAAACGCGCTGGAGATCATGCGGCTTGAAGGATTGCCCGTGCCGCGCGGCTAAAACCCGGAACAAAACGCGGCGCCAGAACGCACTGTCAATTTGAGAATTATAGCATACTTACCGCCGCGTAGATCTCACCTAAAAAGCGGCTTGGCACGGTTGCCAGCAACTCGGTATGTGAGAGGCCGTTTTGTCGCGCCAGCGTCTCCCATGTCCGATACGAAAACGGATAGGGAACCCAGGGATTGCCCCGGTCGGCATTGTATTCCACGACCAGCAAGCGGCCATCAGATTTCATATAGCCACGAACCAATTGTAACATCGCCTCTTCCTTGCGCAGGAAGTGCAGCGAATTTGCCATCACCACTCCATCGAGCGGCGGCAGATCGAGACGGCTGCTGAAATCCGCGGCGATATAGTGAACGGTTCTATCTGGGAAGCGTGCTTGCATGGCCCGTTCCTGCTCTCTGAGAGAGCCGCGATCTTTGTCCACGGAATAGATGATGCCCGTCGGCCCGATTATTTCCGCCAGCGCCAGCGTAAAAGCGCCTGTGCCGGAGCCAAAATCGGCCCACACGCCGCCGGGCGCGGGTATGCCCTTGCGCAGCAGTGAGACGTGGTCGTTGTGGTTCATATAGCTAATAAATGGCAAACTGTCCTCCTTCGGGCGTGAATTTCATGGCGTTCGAGAGGTAGTTGTAGAGAACCTGTTTGAATTTTGCGGGATCGATCACCACCTCGCCCAGCGTGGCATCGATCGTGATGGCAATGGACAGATTCTTGCCGGTCGCTAGTGGGCGCAGCACATCACGCACCTCGTTGACAAGGTGCTGTTAAACGTCGTCAAAGTCTGCCCTGGCTCGTCCCCCCAAAGGGACGTGATTTGTCCACAAGAACAGTAAAAAACCGTTCGTTTCGGGCGGTGAAGGAGATGGCACCGCTGGTCAACGGGAGAGGAGCCTCGTCATTTGACAGTAGAAAGACAGTTCAGACGTTGAAAATCGTTGAAATGATGAGAACATTGACGAACAAGCAGAAACAGGCGAAGACGCTCAAAGGCGCAGGCAAGGGCATCGCAGAAGGAGAGGGGCAAGGGTGGTGACGAGGAATCGGCTGCTAACCCAAATGTCCTTATTTGCTGATAGGTCGCTGCTGCATATGGTAATATGAATGAAGAGATGGTTGTTGTGCGCTATTCCTCTCTGTCCAAGAAATATCATACTGGTTGGTGCTATGGATATCACGGTTGCCTATTTTCACCCGCTCCTTCATCCCGACGCCGTCAAGCGAGATTTCGAGCAAATCCGTGCCACCGGGGCCGGGAGCATCGTCTGCGCTGTGCATGAGCAGGAAACACAGCGCTGGCCGCGTGACCTGGAACGCGGCTTTCGTCTGGCCCAGGATATGGGACTGAAAGTGTACTTGAGCCTCGGTCGCTACGGCAATTTGTTGGCTGGCCCCGCGCTCATACCCAGTTGGTATACCTTTCAGCATCCACATTCCCGCGTCATGGATCGTCATGGCCGCTATCATGATATCTCTTGCTTCAACCACCAATCATTTCGTTCCTGGCTCTTTGGCGAGATCGAGCAATACTTGCAGGCTTTTCCCATCAACGGCATCGTGATCGATGAGCCGCGCGGCATTGAGATCACCTGTTTCTGCTCTGTCTGCCGCGCGTTGTGTCCAGACGTGACAGACTTGCCGCGATTTCACCGCCGCTCCTTCATCGATTTTCTGGGCGAGATGTGCGCGACCGTGAAGCGCGTCGATACCTATGCGAAGACGACCATCGTGTTGCTGCCGCAAGACCTTGATCTGGTCGAGGACCTGGTTGCCCTGGCGCAACTTGATACCATTGGTTGTCACCTGTTCTGGCAACTGTTGCAGGAAGACGTAGCGATGATAGAGATATGGAGCAGAAGCATTGTACAGGCGGCGCGGCGGCAGGAAAAGCGCAGCCAGCTCTGGCTGCAAAATTTCCATCTGAATAAAGATGACGAACAGGCGCTGGAGTCGGCCTTTATCCACTTGCAGAGCGCGGAACCGGACGAGATCGGTTGTTACTACTATTGGCGCAACAATGAGCGGCCAACGGAAGTGTGGCAGAAGACCCATGAACTTCTGCGGCGTATTCCCCGTCGTCAATTGTTCTGGCGCGCTCACGCCGCCGCTGAAGGCAAATTGTAAGGGAAGAATGCCGAGGCCAGAGCCTCCAGGTTCTGGCCTCGGCATTCCTTCCTTACAATTTGCTTGTTGGGGTATTCTCTTTCTCCTCCTGGTGAACTTTTTCCAGGATTTCGCGCAGCGAAGAGATGGTCTCCTCCGTGTCGCTCTCCGTGTCGCTGGCGGGAACGATCAGCGCCTGAACGCCGAGAGCCGTCAGCGTATAAGCGTCTGGCTCACTCAATTTGCCCTCGATATGGATCATGGCGGGGGCGCGCACAGCATCGCGCACAGCCCGGTACTGGAGTAATTCCTCGATGGTGAGCTGGCTGAAGTCGTCGCCCAGCGCGAACTCCAGCGCGACGGCGGCGATGGTATCGAACGCCGAGAGGTGGCGTATGAGCAAGAGGTAGGTTTCGATGTCGTCTTCGCGCATCGGCACGGTGACTACAGTGTCCACATCTTTCACATGTAGCGCCAATAGCCGTGCCGGCGCCTGGAGCGGCAGGACAAAGTAACTGATGCCCTGCTCTTTGAACTGATCGAGGTTTTCCCGTGACAGGCTTTGCAGATCTCCTCCGAGGTGGAGTCCGCAGATGATTTTCTCGTTGCTGGCTTTGGCGGCATCGATTACCGCTTTGATGGTTTTGGGATCAACTCGCCCATTACCGTTCCAGGCGAAGAGCAGCCCATCGGCTCCCGCTTTCGTTGCCGCTTCGGCGCTGCCCGCGTCGAGCGCGGCGAATTCAACGACGATGGCAGCCGCGCGGGGTTTGGCCTCCGTTTTGCTCTTGCCCAGGAAACCCATGCCGCTTCCACCCTGGCCGCGCCGTGCCTGGGCGAACATATCCAACAGTTTACTCATGTTTCGGTATTTCTCCTTGTTCTATCGATTCACCTGCATCGCCGCGTTGTGACGTGATACCGGTGTGTATCTGTGTGCGAGGCAGAATATTGCTATCATTATACGATATTGGTGGGAGGTCCGTAGGGGCCGGCAGCCTTTCCGCAACCCACGCCCCGCGTGGGTGATGAGAGGTAGTAATCGCGCCCGACCATTGGGACTATCGATGCCTCTTGCAAGTTTTGTCGGGTTTTGGTAGGATGTTATGACCAAAAGGTTACCGCTTTTCCTATACCGCTTGTTCTCTCTTGCCATATCCTCTATAATGTCCTGCATGATACAAACACCATTACAGGTGATAGCTGGAATAGATACAGCTAGATTTGGGGATATCCCTATGTTGCAGGAAGCCATAGATGACTATATTCGCTCACTTGTTTCGTCGCATGATGAAAACCCGCAGAGCAATACAAACACGATAGCTGCCTATCGGAATGATCTCGGCCAATTTTGCCACTATCTCAACGAGCAGAGCGTGCCATGCTGGTCTCGCGTCACGGAAGTACACGTTGACGGGTATTTGCTTGAGATGCATGAGACGCATGGCTATCGTCCAACGACCGTTGCTCGCAAGCTCGCGGCTTTGAAATCATTTTTTCGAACATTACGCACAAGCGGGAAGATCACCAACAATCCCTTAGAGAGCTTTGAAATCCCGCATGTCCAGAAGGAATTGCCTGCTGTCTTGAGCGCAGAGCAGGTCAGACGTCTTTTCGCGCAGGTTGATACGTCTTCGCTGATGGGGTGCCGCGATCTGGCGATGATGCAATTGCTCTACGCGACAGGTATGCGTGTGACAGAACTTGTTTCCTTGAATGTTGCCGACTTCGACCCGGCAGGAGCAGCCGTGGTTTGTCCCGTACAGCATAAGCGGGAGCGCGTCCTTCCCCTGTCCTCTGTCTCATGCGAAGCGATCCTTCACTATCTCCAGACCGCGCGCCCGGCGCTGATTGTACATCATCCCACCGAGCAGGCGTTGTTTGTCAATCATCACGGCGAACGCTTGACGCGACAAGGATTCTGGTTGATTATCAAGCGATACGCGCGGCTGGCGGGAGTGGCAGAGATTACACCGCATATGCTGCGCCATTCGTTCGCTCTACACATGCTTCAGCAGGGGATGGAACTGCGTTCGGTGCAGCGAATGCTCGGCCATGCCCACGTTGCCACCACACAGGTGTATAGCCAGCTTATCGATGAAAGGACGGATACCCATTCACCTGATATAATGGGGCAGTAACTTGCCTATGAGGTGAATCATGACGCTGTATGACGATGTAGAAGAAGCAACGGCTGCGATCCAGGCGCGTACTGGCCCACAGCCCCCTGTCGCGCTGATTCTTGGCTCTGGACAGGGCGATATCGCCAACGATCTGCGTGATGTGACCGCTCTTCCCGATGCAGAGATACCCCATTTTGCGCGTTCAACTGTGATTGGACACGCCGGCCGCCTGCTGCTGGGCTACCTGGATGATGTGCCAGTGGCGGCGATGCAGGGGCGTTTCCACTTCTACGAGGGTTATGCGCTGCCGATCGTGACCTTCCCTGTGCGGGTCATGCACGCGCTCGGCGCGCATACATTGATCGTCACCAATGCGGCAGGCGGCCTGAATCCGGCCTATCAACCCGGCGACATCATGGTGATCCGCGATCACATCAATATGCTGGGACTGGCCGGGCATAGCCCTCTTACCGGGCCGAATGACGAGCGTTTCGGCACGCGCTTCCCGCCGCTGGCCGATGCCTATGATGGCGCGCTGCGCGCGCTGGCGCGTAAGGCCGCCGGAGCTGTATCTGGTCTGACGCTGCACGAAGGCGTTTATGTGATGGTGGGTGGGCCAAATTTCGAGACGCGAGCCGAACTCAAATTCTTGCGCCTGATCGGCGCTGATGCTGTGGGCATGTCCACTGTCCCGGAAGTCATCGTAGCGCGGCATATGGGGATGCGCGTGCTGGGGCTGAGCCTGATTACCAACGCTGCTACCGGCGAAGAGAGGGGAGAAGTTAGCCACGCGGAAGTGCTGGCGACGGCAGACGCGGCCAGCACAAAGTTCACCGCTCTTGTGCGCGGCATTGTACGCGGCGCGGCTGCGGCTACTTGACGCGGATAGCTACCCAGCTCCAGTTGTAATGGATGCCTTCCCAGTCCATGAGCGCCGCGATGTAGTACAGGCCAGGATGCACTGTTGGCGACAGTGTGTAATGCCACATTCCTTGCCCGTTGGCACAGGTCTGCGTCTGCGGCGTTGACGTGTCGAATGTCAATCCTGCCTGAACTTCTTTGGGGAATGGCTGGCTGAGTGTGCCAACCGAACGCAAGCGGTCGGACGTGATCGCGGCGCTGACGTTGCCGTCCTTTGTCAACCAGATTTTGCAGGTGAGGTCGGAGCCAGTGATAGGACCGCCATTCTTTTTAGTGGTGGATGCTGTGAAGGTATAGGAAGTACTGCCGTTGGCGACTTCGAAATAGGAATAGGAGCCGATTGTTGGTTCATTGATGGGCGCGGGATGGTCGATCACTGGCGCTGTCGGTGTGAGTGTATTGTGCGCCGTAGGTGTCGTCGCCGTCTGGCTGGGTAAGTTGACCTGCGAGCCGCGTCCGGGGCGCACGAACGCGCCAACCGCGAAGCCGCTTAACAGCCCGGCGAGAGCGAACAGGATAATCGCCGTCAGGACAATGCCGCGAGATTGCTTATTAGTTGATGGTTGTTTGGATACGCTCTGCATCACGTCCTACCTGTCTAGAGTCCATTTTGTTCGCCTATCATATCATAATTACCGGTTTCTTTTGCCAAATTCGCGCTTCTATGGCCCAAAAGGACTGTATGGAGAGGGAAGAGCATAAAAAGAGACCGGTCGGTGTTCTGGGGGGAAACCCGACCGGCTAACCCAGATTTTTAGGGGTGTGTGGGGGAAGTCCTGGGTTGTCGTACCGCCCGCCGCGCTAAACTGGTTCGCTCAGGTGTAAGAGCGACTCGAATTGTCGTCTCTTCTTGCCCTGGGCGACTCGCGTGAGTCGCTCCTACCTGGCTATGATGCCGTAAGTATTGAGTGTACCAGTTTTTCACGGCCTCTTGTACATTCTCTGTCTAAATCAACGTTCCCATTTTGCATTTTGGGGGAATTTTTTTGCAGGACAATTTAAAAGTTGTCATTTTGCTCATATCTGCCCGCGAGCGGGCCTGTTTTAAGTTATGAGTCATCCCTAATTTTGCAGGAAGAGCCAGAGCCGGAAAAGAGGGACTAGGCAAAACGGACCTCTTCGTTTAGACTATGGAGTATCAAACCATCCATCATCTAAACGAGGAGAGTCGGGACTAGTATGACAGAACTCTCAGAAACCTTCAAACGCCTGGAACGCGATCCGCAAGGGGGATCGCAACACCTGATCGAATTGCTGGAGCGCTTTTTGCAGCCCTTCTTGCTGCTGCTGGATGAGGTGCTGGATAAGCGGCTGGTGCGCACCTTGCT
>DATLSW010000226.1:0-5663 GCA_035533955.1 Ktedonobacteraceae bacterium
TGCTGGCCTTCGGCCAGTTCCAGCGTGTCGGCAAAGCAGATGCCTTCAAAGGATCGGTATTCGCCGGTGCGTTCGTAGTAGGCGTGTTCGATGTTGAGCGAGGCGATGTAGTAGGGCAGCAGCATGATCTCGTTGCAAAAGAGGTCGTTGGCATATTTGTAAGCCAGCGCGCTGCCTGAGATGCGGCGCAGGATGTTGACGATGAAGTTGCCTGTACCCACACAGGGGTCAAGTACTTGCACGCCTGGAGTGGAGAGCGAGGTATGGAACTCGCGCTGCAAGACTTCCTCCACGCTGGCGCACATGAACTCGACGATCTCCTGCGGCGTGTAGACGATGCCGTGCGTGTCGGCCTGTTTAATGGAAAAGCCCTGGAAAAAACGCTCGTAGACGGTATCGAGAAAGTGCTGTTTCTCTGTCCAGTTGTCGAGCGTTTTTGCCGCTCCTTCGATGGCGACGTAGAAGCGATCCAGCGATTTCTCAAAGTCGTTGCGATTGAAAGCTCGGCTCGTCAAGGCGCGTATCACTTTTTCGATCTCGGCGGCAATCACGTTGCGATTGGTAAAATCGGGGTTATTGAAAATGGTGCGGAACAGGCGCTCGGTCAAAAGATGCTGCACCAGCATTTCATCAACGGCCTCGCGGCTGATCTGCGGGTTAAGCGTGGTGCGGCAAAGCTCTAGAAAAGCGGTAAAGGCGCTCACAAACTTCGCGTTTTTGGTATGTTCCTCTTTGATGCGTTCTAAAAGGCCCAGAGCCAGGTCAGGAATACGCTGTTTGAATTCATCAACGGCGGCCTCAAACGTAGCGATATCTGGCTCGGTATAGCTGAAGAATTGCCGTAACAGGTCGGTCAGTTGATCGCGCCGCGTCAGATCGGCCTCGAACGCGAGCTTGTTGTTCTGGTAGAGCAGGGCGCGGCGCGTATCTTCAAAGATGGTGTTGGTGGTTGGATAGCCGATAGTGATCTTCTTGCGAATCTCTGTCGCGAGATCATCTCTGGTATCCTTGGCTTCCCAATAGCCGCGCGGCAGCCTGAACGTGTCGCGTAATGTGCCATCAGGCCGCTTGCCGTTTGCCAGCGGTTCCTCTGGAATGAGCGTCCAATTGACGCTGGGAGCAAAAAGAGCCAGCAGGTTCTGGAAAGCTGATCGGACGGCTGTTTCGTGGGTAACGCCTTGCTCCTGGTACACTGCGAGTTCTTTATAATACTGGTCAACGGCTTTTTTGTGCGCGGCGGTAATCTGCATAATGCCTTATTTCCCCTGACGACATGCTATGAAACTCTCGGCTGTCATTCTGAAACTCTCGGCTGTCATTCTGAGCGCAGCGAAGAATCTGAAGTGGGCGACTGATCATGTTAGTTCACTGGAGATTCTTCGCTGCGCTCAGAATGACACGCCAAACCCTTTGTTTTAGAATATGATATTGTTGTGGCTATCCCTGGGCGCGATGAATCGGCCCCTACTGTTTCTCTCCTGTGAAGAACCAGTGAACGCCATATTTATCGGCGAGATGTCCATAGCTGCCAAATGGCATATCGCGCAGCGGGTCGAGCAAGGTGGGGTCCGCGCCTTCGGAAAGTTTGTCGAAAATGGCGCTGAGTTCCGTAAAGGTTGCTTCACTAATGTACAGGGCGACGGTATTGCCCGGCTTTGGGGTTCTGGTAGGATGCAGCCAGTCCGTTGCCGTAATGTCTATGTTGCCGCTGATGAGTCTAGCATTGACCACTTTATGCTGCTGCTCCGCCGGATGTTGCGCTTTCATAGGAGTGTCGCTCACCTTTGTGATCGTCAGTTCGCCTCCAAAGCACGAGTGGTAAAAGGTCATTGCCTTAGCGCAATTGCCATCGAAGAGAAGAAAGGGTGTGAGTTTCATATATTGTCCTTGCTCTTTGTTCTGTTCTTCATCAAAAAAAGCTAACGTGAGTATATGATAGTTGAGGCAAATGAGCAACTGCCACACCCCTGCAAGGGATTTTTGGGGTACGTGCCATGAATAAGAGGGTTTGGCATGTCATTCTGAGCGGAGCGAAGAATCTCGTCTTGTACTGGAATTGAAGTGCCTTGAGCGCCTCGGTTTGGCATGTCATTCTGAGCGGTGCGAAGAATCTGGGGCCAGCAAGAGATCGAACTGGCTCACGGGAGATTCTTCGCTCCGCTCAGAATGACATGCCAGTCAGAATGACATGCCAGTCAGAATGACAGGCCAGTGGGCGTGTCTCAGAGCATATTGCTACTTATAAAGTTGATCCGGCGAAAAGCTGATCGGCTCGGATGTCTCTGCTGTAATTCCACGCTCGGAGAGCTGTTTTTGCAGGTAGGTCAGCTTATCCGGGTTTACCAGCGCGTAGATTTCTTGAATGTCTCCGTCGCTCAGGGTCAAGATACCTACCCCGGCCAGCCGACCTTCTTCCCAGAACAGGAAGGCCGGGCCGCCATTGATCTCGGCCAGCGTAAAGAGGCCGGGCCGCCTGCCCTTTTGCGCCACGTTGAACCAGAAACGCGCCACAGCAAGCTGGCCGTAGATCGGCTTGAGATTCGCCTTCGCTTTGCCGCCGCTATCCGCCCAGGAAACGGCATCCTGAGCCAGCAGGCTGGTCAGAGCCTCCATATTCCCGGCCTCAGTGGCGGAAAGAAAACTGAACAGCAACTGGCGCTGGCGCTGCGGATCCGATTCAAACCGCACGCGCTGTTCCTGCAACGCCAGCGTGGCCCGATGATAGATCTGGCGGCAATTGGCCGCGCTTTTCTCCAGCATCATTCCGATTTCGCTAAACGGGTAATCAAATACTTCATGCAGGAGAAAGACGGCGCGCTCAGGCGGGCTGAGCGTTTCGAGCAGGCGCATAAAGGCCATCGAAAGCGACTCCTGTTGCTCTACTTTTGCTAGAGGAAACTCACCCTCATCTGAGGTGAGAATCGGTTCAGGCAGCCAGGTTCCCACGTACTGTTCGCGGGTGACATGGGCCGATTTCAGATAATCCAGCGCCAGATGGGTAATAATTGTGGTCAAATAAGCTTTCAGCGAGACAATTTCCGAACCTTCGCTCGCCTGGTAGCGTAAATACGTCTCTTGTACCAGGTCCTCCGCGTCGCTGGCGCTGCCGATCATCCGATAGGCAATGGAAAAGAGCAGCGTGCGATACTGTTCAAACGCTGCCGCCTGGCTGTCCTTTTGCGTGGTTTTGTCCATTACTCATCTTTCTCCTTCATCCTTCATTATAAGTCTGAAATAGGGCAGAGAACAACGAGAGAGGTGTCACGTTTTGCCCATGCACTCTCGTCTCCTTTGCGAACCTCAGAGAGGTATGCAAAGGAAAGAGAAACGCGAAAGGATAGAAACATGCAAAAGATTCTCGTTACCGGCGGCGCGGGAAAACTGGGCCGCCTTGTGGTGAAGCAATTGAGCGCAGCGGGCTATACCGTGCGCGGGATGAGTCGGCGGGCCAGCCCTGGCGATGACTGGCCGGGTACGGAGTGGAAGCAAGCAGATATGGTAACTGGCGAGGGACTGGCTGAGGCTGTCCAGGGGATGGATGTCTTGGTTCACCTTGCCGGCAAAGGCACCTGGAAGGTCGATTACGAAGGGACACGCCATCTGGTAGACGCTGCCAGCTCGGCGGACGTCTCGCATCTGGTCTTCATTTCGATTGTGGGCGTTGATAAGGTCCCGTATCCTCTCAGCAAAGCCAAGCTTGCCAGCGAAGAACTTATTCAGCAGAGCGGCATTCCCTGGTCAATTCTCAGGGCGACGCAGTTTCATTACCTCATCGATATCATGCTGAACTTTCTGAACAGGCTTCCCCTGGCGGCGCTGGTGCCGACGGACCTGCCGCTGCAACCTGTTGCCGAGGAGGAAGTGGCCCGGCATCTGGCTGAGATCGTGCAGGCTGGCCCATCTGGTCGCGTACCTGATATGGGTGGCCCGCAGGTACTCTCCACTGGAGAGCTGGCGCGTATCTGGCTCAAGCAGCGAGGTTTGCGCAAGGCAATCATCCCGCTCTGGCTGCCCGGTAAAATGGCCCGCGCCCTGCGCAAAGGCGGCAATACCTGCCCTCAGCAGGCGACCGGTACAATCAGTTGGGAAGCCTGGCTCCAGCAACACTATCCAACGAAGGTAAACACGGTGGATGCAAGAACGCCTGTCATTCAATGAAAGGAAAGGGCAAAAGAGATGCTTATTACCAGAGAGAGCGGTCTGGTCACGCTCATCAATGTTTTTGAGACCAGACCGGAACAGCAGCGTTCTGGGTAGTTCCCAGCCTGATCGGCCTCGCATTCCTGGTTGCGTCCCTTTTCAGAAGCTCACATAGAATAGACGCTATAACATTGGAGATGAAAAGCTGATTACAGGAGATCCTTTTCCGAAACAAAATCCTCGGCAGAGTTGATGTCTTCGTATGCATCGGAGACCGCGAACTGAATGCCTTTGGCGGCGATGTCGATCTCGTCATCGCCGCCAAAGGCGTAATAGGATTTTATGTCTTTCTTTCCAGCGTGCCACGCGGGAGACTTTACTATCGATCAGGCACATTATACCATAAGCCGGACAGGTGACTTCCGTTGTGTTGTACAATGTGGGGCGGAAACCTTTGAAGCGTCAGTTCTTGCTATGAAAGAAGACTTTTTCCGATGATACAAGAAACCGAACGGCCAGCGCGGGTTGGCACATCTATCCCGCGCCAGGACGGGCCGGACAAAGTGACCGGGCGGGCGCGCTACGCGGGCGATCAGCCCGCGCCTGGCCTGCTCTATGCGCGTCTGGTGACGAGTCCCTATGCCCACGCGCGTATTTTGCGTATCGATACCGCGGAGGCGCTTGCCTTGCCGGGAGTCGTAGCGGTATATACCGCCGAAACGCTGGGCATGGCCCCGGCGGACCCGCTTGCGCGTTCGCTCAGTCCCCTGGCGCGGCATGAGGCGCTGTGGTGCGGGCATCCGGTGGCTATGGTGGTCGGAGAGACGGAGGCCGCCGCCGAGGATGGCGTTGCCGCTGTGGAAGTCGATTATGATCCGCTGCCCGCGGCCATTGAGCCAGAGGCCGCCGCGCGGCCCGGCGCGCCCCCCGCTCGCGCTCTTCAGGAATCCGAATCCGCTGGCGGACACGCGATCCCTGGTTTCCCGCGACCAACTGCGGTCGCGGCAGAGGAGGGGTCGCAGAATGTCAGACAGTTCCGACCTATGACGATAGGCGATATCGAGGAGGGTCTGCGCCAGGCCGACGTGGTGGTCGAAAACACCTATCGCACCAACCCGGTGCATCAGTCCTATATGGAGCCACAATCCGTCACCGTCGTCCCCAGCCAGTCCGGCCATCATCTGGAGATCTGGTCCAGCACGCAGGGATTGTTCAGCGTGCGTTCAGCAGTCGCCAGGGCGCTTGCCATGCCCGAACGGCAGGTACGGGTCGAGCCGACGACCGTGGGCGGTGGCTTTGGCGGCAAGGAAACCCTGCTCGAGCCGATGGCGGCAGCGGCGGCCTCTCGCCTGCACAGGCCGATACGCCTGATCTACACGCGCCAGGATGATCTATTGGCCGGGAATCCCGCGCCGCAAGCGGTGATGACCGTCAAACTCGGCGCGAAGAGGGACGGCACGCTCACTGCCATCCAGGTGCGGATGCTGCTGGATTCCGGAGCGTATCCTAATCCGCTGGCGGGC
>DATLSW010000227.1:0-2720 GCA_035533955.1 Ktedonobacteraceae bacterium
GGTGGGGCTATCGCCGGAAGATGTCCAGAGGTAATTAACTGCTGCATCGTCTGCGATTGACGTTCCGACAGGTACTTCCTGGCATCAAAGCTGCCCTTCAGCAAAGCATCCTTCATGTTGTAAATTGAGACACGCCCGTCTATCAGGCGCTTGATCGCCAGACTATCTGGTTGTGTTTGCCCCAGCGAAAGGTAGCCCACCAGTCTGTCACCGACGACAGCCATTCGGCTGTAGCGCCGCTTGCTTTTGTCTTTCAGCGTGACCACGCCACGCATATCATGCAGCGGTGAACCGGCGATTAGTAAGCAAAGTTCTCCCAGGTGTGTCGCGTGCCAGGAAACTCCCATCGCGTGTAAGGCTGGATCATAATGTCCCGTCATAGCTGCCGCGGCGACACGCCCCTGTTGCACCGCGGCATACCACTGCGCGTGGGTTTCATACGCGCCCGTTTGCGCGTCTTTGTAGGCAGCGACATCACCGGCAGCGTAAATGTATGGCACGTTCGTGCGGAATTGCTCATCGACGAGAATACCCTGCTTGTGCATCATCGGAATAGTACAACGCTCAGCCAGGGTCATGACGGGGGCGGTTCCGGTGCAGACCAGTACCAGTTGGCAAGGGATCATCTTCTGGTGGTTTGTAACTATTCCGATGACGGAGCCGACTCTCCCTACAACGCCGAGCGCCTCCGTGCGCATATAGACTTTCACTCCCAGGTGGCGAATATGCGCCAGCACGATTTCTGACGCGGTGCGATCCAGCATTTTCGACAGGAACACATCGCCGCGAATGAGCCAATGGACGGCGATGCCATAATGGCGCAGCGCCATAATAGTCTCGACCGCGTGAGCGCCGCCTCCGATCACGACCGCCGCCTCTACTTCGGGCAGGCGTCGTCGAAAATCCAGGTAGTCGTGCAGATTGTGCAATGCAATAACGCCATCGAAGCCGCGTCCGGGAAGATTAGCGGGCAATCCATTGGGACGGCTGCCCGTAGCGATAAGCAAGGAACCATAGCCGAAATGGCGGTTGCCCTGCAATGTGAGATATTTACTGCCGGCATTGATACCTTCTACCCGCGCATTCACCACATGAATGCGCTGGCCGCGCTCAGTGCCTGCTGGATACGCCAGTAATTGCTCCTGCGCCAGCTTGCCCAACGCGAATTGTTTCAACGCGGGGGTGTGGATGGTAGGATGACACTGCTCACTGATGATCACGATACTCGCTGCGGGCGCTAGCCGTCGCGCTTCCATAGCCGCCGTCAACCCCGCGATGCCGTTACCGATAATCACTATATCCGCATATTCCGATACAGGAGCCAGACTTGGAACAATGACGGTCTTTTCTCTCATGCAAGCAGCACTTCCCATTCTAAAATTTTTCTGATGATGCGTTCTTATTACCAGGCGGAGGGCAATCCTTACCTGGCCTTCGGGCTATTTTCTCAGTAATCAAGAAACAGAAAACGACCTGCTGGCGCTTTCTGATATTCCCTCACACATCACTATATGCGATTATACTCTACGCGTTGGCAGCCTCTTTCGTCAGGCCGCTTTTGTTGGTAGGAAAGTACCGGGAAGAGGTTAAGAACTTAAAGCTTCCACCACTGTTGATGCCACTGCCTCGCCTTTGCTAAAGCTACGCGCGTTTCATCGCTAAAGATGGTCATAGCGCGTTCTACTTCTGATGATCCGGCGTAGAGATCAACGATACCCAGATCGGCTCCCAACAGAGGCTCGACAGCCGCGGCCGTGCAATAGGGGACATAGGAGGCGCTGTATCCACCCTCTTGCAGTAGTACCAGCCGTCCCTGGCATACTTCGTCAGCCAGACGCACTGTCTGTGCCGCTATCTCGCGGAAACCGGCCATCGTCATCATTTGCTGCGCGAGGGGATCCAGCCAACTGGCATCCTGTCCTGCCGAGACAATCAGCAATTCGGGACGAAACTGCAGCCCGATGGGGACGACCAGTTGCTCGAAGGCGGCGCGATAGCCCCGGTCGCCCGTTCCCGCCGGGAGCGGAATATTGATGGTTGTGCCAACGCCAGCGCCGCTGCCTGCCTGCTCCAATTCACCTGAGTGACGGGGATACCAGTTCGCCTGGTGTAAGGAGAGAAATAAAACCTGTGGATCGTGGTAAAAAGCGTCCTGCGTGCCATTGCCATGATGCACATCCCAATCCACGATCATCACCCGTTCCAGATGATACACGCTCCTGGCATAATGAGCAGCGATGGCAGCGTTGTTGAACAGGCAGAAGCCCATGCCACGATTACTCATAGCATGATGTCCTGGTGGACGCAGCAGCGCGTAGGCGTTGCGCGCGCTTCCGCCCAGCACGGCAGCGACAGCATTGATCGCGCCGCCCGCCGCGTAGAGAGCCGCTTCAAATGATCCAGCACTCAAAGGTGTGTCAATTTCGACTTCGCCCCAGTCGCCTTTTTTGGCAGCGCCGTTGCACGCGGCGCGTAGTCCATTAATGTAAGCGCGCGTATGATAAACGGCCAGTTCGTCCTCGCTGGCAAGGCGCGCCGCGATGGGCTGCATCATGGCGCTGAGACCGCAGCCATCAAGAAACTCCTTAATGCGCCGCGTAATAGAGGCCGAGGACGGGTGCGACTCAGGAGATAACGTAAACGAGCCCTGCCGCGTCGTGACAAGTTCTTCTGTGCCAGTATCATGGCCCAGAAACCGTTCATCGAAGACAAAGCCGGTG
>DATLSW010000228.1:0-5300 GCA_035533955.1 Ktedonobacteraceae bacterium
CGCCCGTTCTGGCTATGCCAGTCTGCACATCCAGGCCCAACCGTCGCAGGCGCTGCGCGACCATGCCAGAAGTGCGCACCTCCTCAAACGCCAGTTCTGGATGCTGGTGCAGGTCGCGGCGCGTGGCGACAAGGTCGGGGACAAGCTCATCAACAGCGGATTTTAGCTGGTCGATATCTGACATGGTTCCTCCTGGTACATTGGGAAACACGATCCTTGTCGCACGATAGGAATCCCGTAGGGGCGTTGACTTCCCATGCAGGGAGAGCGTCGAGTCTGTCATTCTGAGCGCAGCGAAGAATCCCGGTGAGCGACACGCAGATTCTTCGCTGCGCTCAGAATGACAGGCAAGTTTGCTCCTCTGGGCGCTCAGTTTACGCCTCCGTGGCTTGCCCATGCCCCTACGGGATTCAGTAAAGGATTTACCATCAAGCGCAAGAATCGGATAGAATAAGATATGATAATATTCTATCATATGGACAGGAACTCTCGGTTTTCAGATGTAGAGGAGATACACACCATGATTGCCATCAATGAAGAACGCTATTGGGAAGCCCTACAGACAAAAGATCGCACTTTCAATGGAGCGTTTGTCTATGCTGTGCTATCCACCGGCGTTTACTGCAAGCCATCCTGTCCATCACGGCTGCCCAGGCGCGAGCAGGTACAGTTCTTTCCGCACGCCGGAGCAGCGGAAGCGGCGGGCTTCCGCCCGTGCAAACGCTGTCATCCCAACACCGAAGACGTACCAGAAGTCCAGATTGACCTGGTGCGACAGGCGTGCCAGTATATAGAAACGCATCTCGAAGAGCCGCTTACGCTGGCCGCGTTGAGCGAGCAGGTTCATTTGAGTCCGTTTCACCTGCAAAGAGTCTTCAAGCGAGTCATGGGCATCACGCCGCGCCAGTACGTCGAAGCGTGCCGCTTAGGCCAGTTCAAAGCGCAGTTGCGAACAGGAGAAGCCGCCACGGTGGCCGAAGCCATGTATGAAGCGGGCTATAGCTCCAGCAGTCGCCTGTACGAACGGACAAATGAACAACTTGGCATGACGCCGACGACATATCGCCGCGGCGGCAAAGGTATGCGCATCAGCTACACCATCGATGATAGCCCGCTGGGCCGCCTTCTGGTGGCAGGAACGGAACGCGGCATCTGCTCCGTCTGTATAGGCGATGACGATGCAATCCTCGCAGCCACACTGAGACGCGAATATCCCGCCGCTGAGATAGAGTACAACGGCGCGGAACTATGCCAATGGGTCAGCGAAATTCTCGATTACATGCAAGGTCAGCATCCGCACCTCGATCTGCCGCTCGACATCCAGGCGACGGCCTTCCAATGGCGCGTCTGGCAAACGCTGCGCAATATTCCCTACGGCAGCACGCGCTCTTACGAGGAAATCGCGCAGGCCGTGGGCAATCCCAAAGCGGCGCGCGCCGTGGCCCAGGCATGTGCCACCAATCCCACCGCACTCATCATTCCCTGTCACCGCGTGGTACGCAAAGACGGCGCGCCCGGCGGCTATCGCTGGGGAGCCGAACGCAAGCGCCACCTGCTGGAGCAAGAACAGCAGCCGTAAGGGCCATTTCCTTGCCTGGATAGGCCAAATTGGCCTCGTTACACCCGCATTGGCTGTAGCCACGATCAAATTTCGATATTATACTTCTCATAGGGGCGCGGGCTTGCCCTGCCCAAATTCGGATATCGTGGCCCACAAAGGGCGGGGCAAGCCCGCGCCCCTACGAGAGGGTAGAGAAATAACCAGCAAAATGGACTTGACTGGTTGTAATTTATGTTGTATAATATAACTATCGAAGTTCATTTTGATAGTTATGTCGTAGCGCGAGAGCTGATAGAACAAATACGCATGGATCACATGAGTAGCCAGAGGAGGGCGCTATGGAATTCATTCTCTTCCTTCTTGCATTGATTCTTCTTGATCTGGCAGCCACACGCTGGGGAGCCGACAGTAGGGACGGCGTGAACAGCCCCGAATGGCTGCGGCGACAAGAATGGTACGGGTTTCACTAGAATAGCAGGCGTTCATGGAGCAGAGTTATCATACTGAATCCGCGTTAGAAAAGCAATCGATCGCGGGCGAACTGGCAGAGAGAGCCGGTAGGAGTGGCACAACCGGGGCAGCATCCCCGACAAGAAAACGCTTGCTCGTGCCGCTCTCCCTGCTCGCCCTCTATCTCTTCTGGGGCATGACGTACCTGGCGATGCGCGTTGGGCTAGAAACATTCCCGCCCTTTTTGCTGGCGGCTATACGCTTCCTGATCGCGGGAACGATCCTCTACGTTGTTTTGCGCCTGCGCGGCGCGCCCAGGCCCAGCCGTAGGCAGTGGATCGGCTCGGCGGTAATTGGAGCGTTGCTGCTGGCAGGCGGCAACGGCGGCGTCATCTTCTCCGAACAGTGGGTCGCAACGGGGCTGGCAGCAGTCGGCATCGCGGCGGTTCCCCTGTGGACGGCGCTGTTCATGGGCCTTTGGGGTCGCTGGCCGTCGCGCAAGGAATGGCTGGGACTTGGCATAGGCTTTGTGGGCGTCATCATGCTGAACGTGGGGCAAGGCATATGGGCCAATCCCGCGGGAGCCATCGCCCTGCTCATCGCGGCCATCTCCTGGGCGCTGGGGTCAGCCTGGAGCAAGCATATTTCGCTGCCGCCGGGCATGATGTCGAGCGCAACGGAGATGCTGGCCGGAGGTGTAATCCTCGTCATCATGAGCCTGGGCGTGCGCGAACACGCGCCGGACATGGCAAAAATAGGGCCATCACTGCTGGCGCTCGGCTTCCTCGTCGTCTTCGGCTCGCTGGTGGCATTCAGCGCCTACGGCTACCTGCTGCGCACCGTGCGCCCGACGCTGGCGACAAGCTACGCCTATGTTAATCCTCTGGTTGCCATCGGCCTGGGCGTCATCCTGGCCGGCGAACAACTGACGCTCCTCGAAATACTGGCCGTCGCCGTGATCCTGTCCGGTGTCGCGCTCGTCTCTTTGGGACGCCAGCGGGCATAGCCTTGAACAGGGAAAAAACGGCCAGCGGAGAACCACCTATCTCTCTGGCCGTTTTTTATTTCTTCATACGATACGTGACATACAGTTTATGAAGATACGAGATATACAATTGCCTGATAAGTATGATATAGTGTAACTAATCTCTTTGAGAGAAATATACGACTTGTAAGGAGACACCCATGCAGTCCACACCAGGCAATCCCAGGCGTCGTTATAGCCGCGTATTACCCCGGACGGAAAAGTTGATTGTGCGCAGGCAGGCTGCGCCAGCTACCCGCCAAAATGAAGAACCATTACCCCAGCCAACAGGGCAATCACCCTATCACCTCTCGCTTGACCAGATTCTCCCCGCCGCGACCGTGCAAGCCATTCAAGCTGCCGGGAAACTCGTATTTCACATCGTTGGTGACACCGGAGGCGTGAAGTCTGGGCAAGACCAGGAAATCGTCGCGAATCACATGGAGCAGGACTTTACCGCGACCGATCCAACCGCGCGGCCAGCCTTCTTCTATCACCTGGGCGATGTCGTGTACTATTATGGGGCAGCAGGCGAATACTATTCGCAATTCTACGATCCATACGCCCACTATGAAGCGCCGATTCTCGGCATCCCCGGCAATCACGACGGCGACATCGATCCATCTAATCCCGCACCTTCGCTGGCGGCTTACGTCGAGAACTTCTGCGCGAAAGAGCCGCAGCTTTCCAGCGAAGCCGGCGATAGCGGGCGCGACGCCATGACGCAGCCCAACGTCTACTGGACGCTGGAAACGCCGTTCGCGACCTTCATCGGCCTCTACACCAACGTCCCCGAAGGCGGCTGGATGGACAATAACCAGATCGCCTGGTTCCAGTCGGAACTATCCTCCGCGCCGACAAATAAGGCGTTGATCGTCTCCTGCCATCACCCGATCTATTCGGCTGATACCTACCACAGCGGCAGCGCCTACATGGGCAATATCATCGATCAGGCCATTCAAGCCAGCGGGCGCATCCCTGACGCCGTTTTCACCGGCCACGTCCACAACTATCAGCGCTTCACCCGCTCGTACAGTGGCCGCCAGATCCCGTATATTGTGGCAGGCGGAGGCGGTTACTGGCACCTGCACACCATGATGACAGTCAATGGCGCGCAGATCCAGACCCCTTACCAGGTTCCAGACGAGGATGCCATATTAGAAAGCTACTGTGCTAATCGCCATAGCTATATGATTATAGAAGTCGATGGTCAGACCCTCAAAGGGCAAAGCTTTTCCGTACCGCGCCTCCAGGAGTCGTGGAGCGCGCCCGCGCAACTGATCGATTCCTTCACGCTGAACTTACAAACGCATCAAGTGCAAACCAATCCACTGTCCTAGAGGAATAAGCTGGACAAAACGGCGCTTCTGCCCTGGCAGAAGCGCCGTTTTGTCCAGCTTATTCCATTGTCATTTTCCCACGTTGAAGCGGAAATGGGCGATATCGCCATCCTGGATCACATACTCTTTGCCTTCCAGGCGCAGCAAGCCTTTCTTTGTGGCAACGGCAAAAGAGCCGCAAGCCATAAATTCATCGAAGGGAATGACCTCGGCACGGATGAAGCCGCGCTCGATATCGGAGTGAATCTTGCCGGCGGCTTCGGGAGCCTTCGCGCCCTTCGTAACCGTCCAGGCGCGCACTTCATCCTCGCCCGCCGTCAGAAAGGTAATCAGGTTCAGCAGGCGATAGCCCACCTGGATGACACGATCCGCGCCGAGTCGCGGCAGGCCCAGCGCCTCCAGGTATTCGCGCGCGTCCTCTTCCGGCAATTCCGCCAGTTCGGCCTCCAGGCGCGCCGAGACGGCCACCACTTCCGCGCCTTCCGCCTTCGCGCGTTGCGCAATAGTCGCGATGCCTTTGAGTTCGCCCTCCAACGCACCCCCATCGACCTGCTCGCCCTTTGCGATACGCTCGAGCAGATCGTTCGCCGCGCCCAGCACATCTTCGCTGACATTGAGAACATACATGCGCGGCTTCACCGTCAGCAAGAACAATTCATCCAGGACATCGTGATCCTGCGGCAGCAACTCGACCTGGCTGATAGGCTTCAGATCATTGAGCGCGTCCTGCATGAGGCGCAAGATTTCCAGTTCCTGCTGGTACTTCTTGTCGCCGGATTTAGCCGCGCGCGCGGTGCGCTCAAGTCGCCGCTCGACGGTCGCCAGATCGGTGACGGCCAGTTCGGCATAGAGGCTATCCAGGTCGCGGTTCGCATCGATGCTGTCATAGAGATGCGGTACGTTGCTATTGGCAAACGCGCGCAGC
>DATLSW010000229.1:0-10239 GCA_035533955.1 Ktedonobacteraceae bacterium
GGGGAGATGTGCGAATCCTGCAAACGGATGCTCAACGCCTCACCCAGCCCAAAGATCAGACAGGCGACGCCGGTACTCCAGGGAGTGTATCTGCCGAAGATCATGGCTGCCAGCGCGATAAAGCCCACGCCGTCCGTCATATTGGAGTTGAAGATGCCAGCGATGCCCAGCGAGAGAAACGCTCCGGCCAGCCCGGAAAGGATGCCGCTCGCGATGACACAGGAATAGCGCACCAGGTAGACGTTCACCCCGGCGGTATCCGCCGCCTGCGGGTGTTCTCCGACCGCTCGGATACGCAGGCCGATATTAGTACGGAAGAGCATGAACTGAATGCCGATCAAGATCAGTATCGCGATATAGAAGATAATGTTTTGCTGGAAAAAAACCGGCCCGATAAATGGAATATGGGAGATCGGCCCCAGCGAAACGTTGGGCAAGCGCAGCGAGTCTTTCAAACTGGGTACGCCCTGGCCGCCGGTTTGCACGAAGAGCAGGAAGTTGGTTAAGCCGAGCGCGGCCAGGTTGATGGCGATGCCGCTCACAATCTGGTTGGCTTTGAAGTTGATGGAGACGAAAGCGTGGACGAGCGCCATTAAGCCGCCGGCCACCATCGCTCCGACGAGGCCGCCGAAGACGCTCTGCGTCGCCAGCGCGCTCATCACGCCGGCATACGCGCCCGTGAGCATCATGCCTTCCATTGCGATGTTGACGATGCCGCTGCGTTCGGAGATGAGGCCGCCCAGAGCAGGCAGCAAGAGTAAAGCGCCGAATTGCAGCGTAGCGTTCCAGAGATCGCTCGACGGCAGCACGCGCAATAAAACCTGTAAGAATAACATACCTACTCCTCCGTAGGGGGCCGATTTATCGTGTCCCCCGATTTATCGCGCACTGGCGCTATTTGTTCCGGCACGTTGCCATTATCTTTCCCACGATTATTAAGGTCGCGCTCATCGAGCGTGTCCGGGAGAGGAGCCACCGCGGTGGCGAGCCCGGACGGACTGAGCGCGGCGCGGCGCGAAATACTCCGCCGCCGCAGCGAGCGCTGGATGGAGGCCAGGAACTCGGCGGCGATGCTGAAGAGGACCAGCGCCTGCATGATATAGACAATGTCACCCGGCACACCGGCGGAAATTTGCATATAGGTTCCGCCCTGGCGCAGGCCGCCGAAGAGCAGCGAGGCCAGGAAGACGCCGATAGAGGTTGTGCGGCCCAGCAGCGCGACGCCGATAGCGTCGAAGCCGGTGCTTTGCGTGGCGAACGTGTTAGCGATCAATTGATAGGGGAACTGGCCCATCAGTTGCAGCGCGCCGGCCAGCCCGGAGAATGCCCCGCCGATCGCCATAACCAGGAAGATGTTGCGTTTGATAGGAATACCGGCATAGTGCGCCGCTTTGGGATTCTCGCCAATCACGCGCACCTCGTAGCCAAAGGTCGTGCGCGAAATGATGAACCAGTAGATGACCAGGGCCAGCAGCGAGAAGAAGAAGCCGACATCGACGAAATAGAGCGAGGGGTTGGCAATTTTCGGCAGAAATGTTCCTAACGTGTAGTTGTAAAAGTTGGAGATGTGGGGCAGCGTGGCTTGCGTCGGTATCGGATCGGTCTGGTTGGCGGTATGCAGCGATTGAAATGGCCCATTGATGAGATAATTGGTGAAAAAGAAGGCGATCCAGTTCAGCATGATGGTGGTCACAACTTCGTGCGCGCCGCGCCATGCCTTCAAAAATCCAGCGATGCCGCCCCAGATCGCTCCCGCGATGATGCCGCCGATGATCATCAAAGGAATGAGAACCCAGCCCGGAGCGTGGGGTAATTCGAAGCCGATCACGCCCGCCGTCATTCCTCCCATCGCGAGCTGGCCGCCCGCGCCGATATTGAACAATTTGGCGCGGAATGTCAACGCCACTGAGATGCTCGCCAGGATCAAGGGCGTGACGGTGGTCAGGGTAAACGAGAGATTCTGCCCGCTGCCGAACGCGCCGTACAGCAGCGCCTGGTAGGCTGCTACCGCGCCGCTCAGGCGATCAGGAAGCGAGCCGGGGGTTGTGACCATGATGACGATGCTTCCGGCAACCATCGCCAGCACGACAGCGAAGATTGGGCCGGCAAACGACTGAAGAATTTTGCGTATGCGCGCCATGACGTTTGACGCGGTCGTTGCCGCGAGTGGCACGGCCATAAATATACCTCCTCTGTTCAGGAGACAGTCAATGGGCGAATGGCTAAGATCAAAAATGCTGCATGTATCATAGCATTGATGCTGCTAAGAAACAAGATATGTAGAGAGAAGAAGTGTTGAGATTATGGCGGGCATTCAGTCTGCCATAATCTCAACACTTCTTCTCAAAACGGCCCGCTCGCGGGTCAATACGAATCGCTAGGGGATATTTTCTGGCGGAGTGAGCGATCCGGCGAGGATCTGCTGCTGGAACGACTGCGCTTTCGCCACCGCGTCTTGCGGTACCTGGCTGCTGGGCGTCGCATAGCCGACGCCGTTATGAGCGAGGTCGAAGCGGGGCAGATTGTTATTGAACTTGCCCTGTTCCGCGTCGGAAGCGATGTCATACACTGCCACATCGACGCGTTTGAGGGCGCTGGTAATCACATCCGGGTGAATGTAGCCCTGATCCGCATCTACACCGATGCCGTAAACATGGTTTTGATAGGCCGCGTCGAGAGCGCCGATGCCGCAGCCGCCCGCCACCTGGAAGATGATGTCGGCATGGTGCTGGCTAATCTGGCTTTGCGCCACCGATTTGCAGAGCGCGGTATTAGCGAAGTCGTTGGAGTAATTGATCAAAACGGTGACGGAGGGATCAACCTTTTGGGCGCAGTACTTGAATCCGGCGATATAGCGTGTGACAGGCGGAATCGCCTGGCCGCCGACAGCGCCGATGGTGTTATAGCCAAGCAGATTAGGGACTTTGGACTTCCCATCGACTTCCATCTGTCCGGCAATCGCGCCCACCAGGCAGCCCGCCTCTTGCTCCTTGAAGAACAATGGTGAGACATTGGGCAACGTCTCGCACGCGCCTGTGGTAGCATTTGGCACGGCGCAGCCATCGACAATGGCGAAGTTGGTGCTGGTGAACTGCTTCGCGACCTGATCGAGCGGCGTCTGCATCAAGAAGCCGACGGCAACCACCAGCCCGCCGGAACCGACTTCCTCGGCGGCGGTCGTCAGGTTCTTAACATAATCATTCTGAGACTGCGTTTGAATGATTGCGGTTTTGAAGCCGTACTGCTGCTGAGCCTTCGTATAGCCAGTGTAGGCCAGATGGTTGAAGCCGTTGTCATTCAAGCCGCCGATGTCGGTCACTAACGCGACCTTAATTGAAGGTTTGGCTGTTGGAGTAGTTCCGCTGCCGCTGCTGCCGCCGCTGCTGCCACAGGCGGCCAGTAGCAAAAATATGACAAGTACCGGAACGAGGCGAATAGGGTCAAATCTTCGCATAAAACAAGCTCACTTTCTTGTTGCCCTGGAAAATAACGTTCACCGAGCGCCCGGCCCGGTTTGGCCGCTACATGGCAGGACGAGGACTCCGCTCCAGCGTACAGAGTATCTCTGTCGTTACCTTGTTTTCTCCATTCAGTATACCATGAAGCAACCTTGCCCATGAGATTATTCCAGCCGGTGGAACAGGCTAAACAGGGCGCATCTACTGATTATACGTTGCCACAGGGATAATACTCACAGCAAACAAAGATAAATTGATGAGATTGTATTGATGAATATGGTTATGAATATGGACGTATTCTGACCAACCGTGGAGCAATAACGGTAAAAGCGCTTGATAGCCTTTCACCATGTTCACGAATAACATCAGCGATAATCTCAGCCCGTTCCGTGGGGTTGAGTCCCGGTAAGCGAACCAGAATCACCCCCGTTTCTTGATAGTCATTTCGGATGACCAACTCTCCAAAATCTTTATCTTCTGTTATGAGCAAAGCATGATAACGTTTTGCCATCTTTAAGACTTCAGGATCGCTGATTCCTGCGGCTATATTTGCGACATGTGCCACAGTATGTCCATCTCTCCGCAGGCGTTCAGCGATAGATCGAGCCATATTTTCATCAGCAAGAATAATCATGCCGATGCTCTATGAATAGGATAAGCTGAAGTCATGCGTACCGAATCCATAGCGAACCTGAGCGCAGCTTGTATGCCCTCACGGGTAAGATGTGGATATTCTTCAAGGATGCCGTCAATGCTCAAACCTCCATTGAACTCTTGAAGAATATGTTCCACGGTGATGCGTGTTCCCTTAATTACCGGTTTCCCAACCATTATGTTGGGGTCTGAGATGATCATTGGTTCGTCCATTGCTGTTTCTCCTTTCGTCCTGCCTTGCTCTATTATAACATACCACTAACCCGGTGATTTCCCTATGTTATACTTTTCATACTCAATTGCACCCGCCCGCGCTGCATATCGATTTTGAGGACGCGCACCTGCACCACCTGCCCGACGGCGACCACGGAGAGCGGGTCCTTCACGAAGCGGTCGGCCATCTCGGAGATATGCACAAGGCCGTCTTGCTTGACGCCGATATCGACGAACGCGCCGAAGTCCACCACGTTGCGCACCGTCCCCTGCAAAAGCATCCCCGGCTGCAAATCCTCTATTTTCAGGACATCGTGGCGCAGAATGGGCGCGGGCAGAGCGTCGCGCGGATCAAGGCCCGGCTTTTCCAGATTCTCCAGAATATCGTTGAGCGTGGGCAGGCCGACGCCGATGCGCTTCGCGATATCGGCCCAGGATGCCGTTTCACCCGTGTCTCCGTGGGGCGGCTGGCGGCGGTTGCCGCGCCCCAGACTGCTTTGCAGCCTGATCAGTTGTCTATACTGCGCGATGCGTTCGGCTGGTTTCGCGGCCCCGTCCTTACCCTCTGGCAGTGACGCCAGCAAGGAGCGCGCCGCCGCGTAGCTTTCCGGGTGTATGAAGGTGTTGTCGAGCGGTTCGCCGCCATGAGCGATTTTGAGGAAACCCGCCGCTTGCACGAACGTGGCCGGTCCCAGGCCCGGCACGCGCAGTAAATTCGCGCGCGACGCGAAGGGGCCATGTTCTTCGCGATACTTGACGATGGCATTGGCGACGCGCGCGTTGATGCCCGATACATGCTTGAGCAGGGCGGCGGAGGCGGCATTGACCTCGACTCCGGCAAAGTTGACGCAGGAGACTACCACGCGATCCAGCGTTTCAGCCAGCGTCTTCTGATCGACATCGTGCTGGTAGAGGCCGACGCCGACGGCTTT
This sequence comes from Ktedonobacteraceae bacterium, assembly GCA_035533955.1. Taxonomy (GTDB): domain Bacteria; phylum Chloroflexota; class Ktedonobacteria; order Ktedonobacterales; family Ktedonobacteraceae; genus CADDZH01. The sequence continues at coordinate 5,258 of DATLSW010000229.1, forward strand.
GGGATCGATCTTGACCAGCTCGGCGAGCGGGTCTTGCAGGCGGCGCGCAATCGAGATCGTGCCGCGCTGCGTGGCGTCGAGCGTGGGGAATTCCTGACGCGCAATCTCGGAGGCCGAGTAGACCGACGCGCCCGCTTCGTTGACGAGCATGTAGCCGATCTGCCCTTGCTGGCCCGTTTCGCTTTCCAGAGCGCGGATCAATTCGGCTACCAGTTGCTCGGTCTCGCGCGAGGCCGTGCCGTTGCCGATGGCAATGATGGTGATGTTGTAGTGGGTGAGCAGGCCGCGCAGGGTCTGAGCGGCCTTTTCGGACTGGTAGAGGTAGATGGTGTCGGATGCCAGGTACTTGCCGGTTTCGTCGATGATCGTCAGCTTGCAGCCGGTGCGAAAGCCGGGATCGATGCCCAGCACTTTTTTGCCGCGCAGGGGCGGCTGCAAAAGCAAATTGCGCAAATTGGCGGCAAAGATGGTGATGGCGTGTTCTTCGGCTTGCCGCGTCAACTCAGCTCGCACTTCGCGCTCCAGCGCCGGAGCCAGCAGGCGTTTGTAGCCGTCTTCCATTGCCTCGGCCAGCAGGGGAGCAAAGGGCGAGGCCGCTTTGACTGGATAGTCCTGTGTGATCTTCGGCTGCGCCTGCTCATAGGGCAGGGAGACGCTGACGCGCAGCACATCTTCGCGCTCGGCCCGGTTGAGCGCCAGCACGCGGTGCGGCACGAGCTTCGTCACACCTTCGCTGAATTCGTAGTAGAGCTGATAGAGGCCATTGGGGTCTTTCTGAGCCAGCGTCTCCGGATCGGCGAGTTTCGCGCTGACGGTCGCTTGTTTAAAGAACGCGGCGCGCACGCTGCCGCGCACGCCGGCATCTTCGGCGATCACTTCGGCGGCGATGTCACGCGCCCCGGCATAGGCTTCGATGCTGGTTTCGACGCCTTGCTCGACGTTCAGGAATGGTCGCGCATACGCTTCGAGCAATGCTCCGGCATCTCCGCTCACTAATGGCTGCTGGAGGATGATCTCGGCGAGTGGGGTCAGCCCTTTTTCGCGCGCTATACTGGCGCGCGTCTTGCGTTTGGGGCGGTACGGCAAATAGAGGTCTTCTACCTCCTGCATGGTGGCCGCGGCGCTGATAGATGCGGCCAGTTCCGGCGTTAGCCTGCCCTGTTCGTGGATCAAGCGCGCGACGTCGCCTTTGCGATCATGCAATGTGCGCAGCGCGGCGGCGCGGTCGGCGATGGCTTGAATCTGCACTTCGTCCAGGCTGCCCGTCACTTCTTTGCGGTAACGAGCGATGAAGGGGATAGTATTGCCCTCGTCAAGGAGGGCGATGGTGCGGACAATCTGCCCGCTCTGTATCAGTATGCCTGGCTCACGACTGAGCATTTGCGCCAGAACGGGGGTCTGTAAGGGTTCTAACGGAACGTACCCATCTTCGACAACGACGTGCTGGCCTGGTTCCTGTGAGGATGTCGCGCTCAACTTCCAATGCCTGCTTTCTCTAATGATGCTTCATGTCGCACGAAATTCGTTCATGCGCCTATGAAGCTTATCATCAGGCGGCAAAAGAATCAAGAGTTCACTTCATTTCTTATCTGGCCGAAAAGATGGATCACCGGGATACAGCAACAGGTTTGGCTGTGATAATCTATAAGGGTGCGATGTAGAAAAGGGTACGGAACCCTGGCTTGCAATAACGCATTTGTATGATACAATGACATCATACTGAACCGATCTGACGTCTACATTGATGGAAGAGAGAGCAAGTAACATTGGAACACAACGCCATGTTTAACACCGAACGAGAGAAGCCGGCTGAACTGGGGAGGGAGCTGTTGCAAGACTCCGAACTGAATGGTCTGGCGCAGAGCGACAGCTTACGCCTGTACCTGCGCGAAATTTCGCGTTATCCCTTGCTTACTGCCCGCCGCGAGGTGACGCTCGCCGAACGGGCGGAACAAGGCGACAAAGAAGCCCGCAATCAGTTGATCGAAGCCAACTTGCGGCTGGTGGTCAGCATCGCCAAGAAGTACGTAGGGCAGGGGCTGACCCTGGAGGATCTGATCGGCGAGGGGAATATTGGCCTTATCCGCGCCGTGACCAAATTCGATTTTCGCAAGGGCTTTCGCTTCTCGACCTATGCCACCTGGTGGATTAAGCAGGCCATCACTCGCGCCATCCTGGAAGGCACGCGCATTGTGCGCCTTCCCGTTTACATCATGGAGGAAGTTATGCGCGTCAAACGTATGACGCGCCAGCTCTATCAGGAAGTAGGGCGCGAGCCGACGCCGGAAATGATCGGGCAGCGCCTGGATATGACCTCCGAACGAGTCAGCGAATTGTTGATCTGGGCCGAAAAAGTGTTCTCTCTGGATGCTCCTCTCTCCGAGGAAGAAGAAAATACGCTTGGCGACATTATCGAAGATGTGCGCGATCATGGCCCTATGGAGGCGACCGACCAGCAATTACTGCGCGAAGAGATCCGCCGCGCCCTCAATCTATTGACCTTGCGCGAGCGGCAGGTAATCGAACTGCGTTTCGGCCTGGTGGATGATCACGACCATACGTTAGAGGAAGTCGGGAAAAAGTTAAAGGTGACGCGCGAACGAGTACGGCAAATCGAAGAGCGCGCCATTCGCAAACTGCGCCACCCGCAGGCTAGCCGCGTACTCAAAGATTACCTCAATTAAGGCTTTCCGTTTTTAGCCCCATCCAACAGAAAAAAAGAGGGTCTCTATCCTTCGGGGGAAACCCGTAGAGGCGGGGCTTCTGCCCCGCCCGCGGGAATGTTCCATAAATCGGCAACGGGCGGAGCAGAGCTTACGCCCCTACTGTGAGTAAACCTCTTGATCATACGTACCCTATATATGGATAGTTCAATCGTTTAATCAATAGAGAGAGAATGCTGCTGTTTACTATCAGATTACTGATGGCGTGGCGAGCGTTTCATGCCTGGAGACGTTTTGCCGTGATGTGCGGAAGGAACCGTTACTATTGAGGTAAGCCCTGGAATAGGGTGACGAGGTCGCAGGATATGAATGAATTGGCGGGCCAGAACCTGGGCGGATACCAATTGGACGCGGAGATCGGTCGGGGTTCGATGGGGATCGTCTATCGTGGCAAGCAGATCGCGTTGGGGCGCGAGGTTGCTATTAAAGTGTTGTCGCGCGCTCTGGTAAGCGACGTCTCTTACGTGGCGCGTTTTATCCGCGAGGCCCAGATCATTGCTGGACTCAACCACCCCAACATTGTGCAGATATTTGACGCGGGGCAACAACGCAATCTTTTATATTTCGTCATGGAATACGTGCAGGGGCCAACGCTCGCCAGCCTGTTGCACCTCGATGGCGTCATTCCGCAATATTTAGCGGTGGAGTATGCCGCGCAGATTGCCGATGCCCTGGACGCGGCTTACCAGGAACTGCATGTGATCCACCGCGATATCAAGCCAGAAAACCTGATGTTGGATCGCTGGGGTAAGATCAAGGTCATGGATTTCGGCCTGGCGCGCGCGCTGGGCCATCAGAAGATCACGGTTGCCAAAACGCTCGTCGGCAGCCTGTATTATGCCTCGCCGGAGCAGGTCTGGGGACAGACGCTGGATAACCGCAGCGATATTTACGCGCTTGGCGTTGTTCTCTACGAAATGGTAAGCGGCCGCCGTCCCTTTGCCGGGCGCACATTACCAGAACTCACCCAGGCCATTATCAGCAGTCCGTTGCAGCCGCCCAGCCGTTTCAACCACGAACTCGCGCCCGAACTTGAACACATTATCCTGCAAGCGATCGCGCGCGACCGCGATGAGCGTTTTGAACAGGCGTCGTTCATGGCGCAGGCATTGCGCGCGCTCAGCCTGAAACCACCCGCTCAGCCAGGATCGGCTGCCTCGGCACGCCAGCCCTCGCAGCCCGGCCGCGAGCGTGTTTTCATACAGCCGCCGAAACGCCCGCGGGCCACGCCTCCGCGCTACCTGGATGCTAAGCCATCGTCACAATCTGCCGAGGTGGTTGCTGATCTGCCGACCAACCCGCGACTGGAAATTTCCCCGTCCCAGGAAACCGCAGTTTCTCCCGCGTCCCAGGCGTATGCGCACCCAGTCGTCAGCATCGATACCGAAGGCCCGACTGGCCCGCTTGAGCAGCCCACGCCGCCCGAACAGCCGCGCCCGGCGAACACTGCCCGCTCCCAAATAGCACGCGGGAAACGACGCAAGCAGCAGCGCCGCACCTTGTGGAATAAATTTTTCAAACCCTAGCCTCGCCTGGTTTGGCGCATGGGTGTATAACGGGAAGAGAATACCGTGTATCCCATAGCAGGCGAATGCAAGCAATGAAGAATGAGCAACCATCGTTACAGGCGCTGACGCGATCGGATATAGTCCACCAGCAGCGTTATCGCGCCAGCACGCGAGAGCGTACACGCGCGGCGCTGGTTCTGCTGTTGGGAGACGATACCGGCATTGAGGCACGCTTTCAGGCGGCGCGCCGCCTGGCGCGCCAGGGACCGACCGTTCTGCCGACCTTGCTGGAAACGTTAGACCGCTGCCCCGAATTTAGTGTCCCATCCTGGCCCTGGTGGCCCCCGCAATACGAACAGTGCGGTCGCCTGCTCTTACAGCTCAGCCGGGCGGCGCAGACGCCACTTGACTTGCTACTTCAACATCCCGTCGTCTCGCAGCCAGCCGGGCCTGTTCTCTGGACAAGCCTCATCGAGGCCGCCGCGCGCGCGCCGCGAGACGGCTACGAGTCACTGCTGCGCGCCGGGTTACAAGCGCCGTGGCGCAGCACATGCTATGCCGCTGCCGTGGCTCTGGGCGATCTCGCTGGAATAGCTCCACTATCCGCGATAACTATCACGGCGCTGCGAGCATGTCAGTTTGCGGAGTTTGCATTCCCCCTGCGGCTGGCGGCTTCCCATGCTTTGCTGCGCCACAGCGACAGCTATGGCTTAACAGGACTGATTGCTTTACTGGATGCCTCTATACCGGA
>DATLSW010000230.1:0-5009 GCA_035533955.1 Ktedonobacteraceae bacterium
GTCAAGCCTCCGGCTACGACGCAGGTCGATCCTAACATTGCCGTGGATCGCCGCTTTCAGCAGCACGGCGTGGAGCGGGTAGTGCAAAAGAAGCTGGGCCAGGGTCAGGAAGAGCGGCTGCATCCGGGTACGCCTACCTTCGGAAGCGCCTTCCATGGCCACAGTGAGTCTGACGGCCAGGGAGCAGCAGAAAAGCAAGGATGATGAACTGCTATGCCAAAGGCAAGGAAACATAAAAAGGGAACGACAAAGAAAAGGCCGCCCGCGTCCGCCAACCACGCGCAGCCGCAAGCCAGCGCGTCGGCTGCGCCAGCCAGGACGGTTAATCGCGCGTTTGCGTCGCCTGCCATGCGTGGGTCGCAGAGCCTGATCACCCCGGCCATCGTGGCTCTTGGCTGCTGGGGATTAGTTGTTTCGTTTGCCTTTTTCTATTCCGACCCAAATCACTTACTTTACGCGGGCGTAGCCGCGGCAATGGCTTTGCTGTGGTCGTTTAGCTTTGCCTTGCGTGTGCGTAAGTTCTACATGCTGCGCCAGCGAGCGTAGCCCGGATAGGCCGCGCGGCAACAGCACGCTAGACGAGGAAAACTCTATGACGATAAACCAGAACACAACAGCGGCAAATCTCTCGCATATGACGGGAGCGGAGGGCTTTACCACCCAGGAAATGCTGCTCAACCTGGGGCCACAGCACCCCAGCACGCACGGCGTCTTGCGCCTGGTGCTGCGCCTGGAAGGCGAGACGGTGGTTGAATGTACGCCCGTCATCGGCTATCTCCACCGGGGCATCGAGAAGATTCTCGAAAACCGCCCTGTGATGGGCGGCATTCGTTATATGGACAACGCCGATTATCTTTCTCCCCAGCTCAACGAAATTGCCTACGCGACGGCGGTTGAACAACTGATGGGCATCGAGCCGCCGCGCCGGGCGCAATATATGCGCCTGCTCGTGGGAGAGATGCAGCGTATCGCCAGCCACCTGGTGTGGGTGGGTACGTATCTGCTCGACCTGGGTGCAACTACGCCGGTTCTGTGGTGCTTCCGCGACCGCGAGGGCATTCTCTCGCTCTTCGAGGCGCTGGGCGGCAGCCGCTTCAACGTCAATTATATCCGCGTGGGCGGCGTCCTGCACGATTTTCCCAAAGGCTGGCTGGCGGAATGCGCCGCGTTCCTCGACCAGTTGGATAAGAATATGCGCGAGTTGGAGATACTGATCACGGGCAATGAAATCTTTGAAGCACGTACTCAGGGCGTTGGCTACATCGACCCGCAGCAGGCTATTGCCTATGGCCTGACCGGCCCGATGCTGCGCGGCAGCGGCGTCAACTGGGATTTGCGCGTCAATCACCCCTATGGGGCATACCACGAAGTGCCGGTGAATGTGCAGATCAGCCAGGAAGGCGACTGCTATGCTCGCTACAAAGTGCGTATCGGCGAAATCCACGAGAGCATCCGCCTCTGCCGCGTCGCCATCGATAAGTTACCGGGCGGCCCGATTGGCACGCGCACGCCCATTGCTCTACGACCGCAGCGCGGCGAAACCTACTCAGCCATCGAGAGCAGCAAGGGCGAACTTGGCATCTACTTCATCAGCGACGGCGGCGAATATCCCTGGCGCGCCAAGATTCGCGGGCCTTCCTTCGTCAACCTGCAAATCTTGCCGGAAATCATGCGCGGCCACAAAATGAGCGACGTGATAGCGATTATGGGCAGCTTCGATCTCGTCCTCGGCGAGGTTGATCGCTAATGCATGGGCGCAATGCATTGCGCCCATATTGCATATATCTTAGGAGTCATTCGTATGCATATCGTATTTGCGGATAATGTGGGAACGGATTTGCTCAACGGCATCATCTCGTTGCAGTTTTTGCAATTCGTTATTGCCGCTCTTTCCTTCATCGGCTTTGTGATGACGAGCGCGGCGCTCCTGGTCTATGTGGAGCGCAAAATCATCGCCTTTATGCAGGATCGCTTCGGGCCGCTGCATACCGGGCCTGGCGGCTCGTTGCAGTCGGTGGCCGATGTTCTCAAGCTGCTGCTGAAAGAGGACATTCACGCCTCAGGGGCCGATAAGTCGGTCTTTTTGCTCGCGCCGTCGGTCTTTCTGGCGCCCATCATCGCCGCTTTTGCTGTGTTACCCTTCTCGCCCTATGTGGGTCTGCCAGGGACGGCGCTGGCGACCGGGCTGGTCTACTACATCGCCATGAGTTCGATAGATGTGGTGGGCGTGGTCATGGCCGGTTGGGGTTCCAACAGCAAATATGCCCTCATTGGCGGCCTTCGTTCCGCCGCGCAGATGATCTCGTATGAGTTGCCCCTGGTACTGGCCCTGGTCAGTATCATCATGTTCACCAGCATTCTGGCGGGCGGCAATGCGGGCATTGGCACGATCTCCATTCGCGATATTATGAACTTTCAGAATATCTGGCCGAAAGGCGGCGTTGGTATTCCCGTGCTGGACTTTATTTTCCAGGGTTTTACTCCTATCGCCTGGTTCTTCCTCTTTCAGCCTTTGATGATGGCTATCTATTACATCTGCGGCCTTGCTGAAACGAACCGCGCGCCCTTCGATCTGCCGGAAGCGGAGTCGGAACTGGTGGCAGGCTACCTCACCGAATACAGCGGCATTCGCTGGGCCATGTTCTTCCTCGGTGAATATGGCAATATGACCATCGTTTCGGCCATCACTACCTTCCTCTTCCTGGGCGGCTGGTCTGGCCCCGGCGTCAGTTATTTGGTTGCGCAGCATGGCTTTGGCTGGCAACTGCTCGGCAACCTGCTGGCAGTTGGCTACTTCGTCTTCAAAGTCTATGGACTCTGCTTCGTTTTCATCTGGATACGCGCCACGCTGCCGCGTCTGCGCTCGGATCAGTTGATGCAGTTTGCCTGGCTGATCCTCATCCCGGTCACATTGGCGAATATCATCATAACGGCGGCGCTCTACCTGATCATCAGCGCTATTGGCCTGGGCGGCTCGACGAACCTGGTCTTCATGATTGTCGTGGGCATCATTAACTGGATCATGCTCTTCGGCTTCATTCGCATTGTACAGCGCGCCACCAGCGCCACGACGCGCCGCGCCCGCGCGCCCGTCTTGCGGGCGCAGCAGCGCAGCAAGGCTTTGCCTTTGCCGGAGCCAGCCGCGTCGTCGAGTGGGCAGTAATCATGCAGCGTGTTGATGGACGTTCGCCGGATCAGTTGCGCCCCACGCGCCTGACCGTGGATGTGCTGGACTTCGCGGAAGGATCGGTCTTGATCGAGACGGGCAAGACGCGCGTCCTCTGCGCCGCCAGCGTCGAGGAAAAAGTACCGGCGTTCCTCGAAGGCAAAGGGCAGGGCTGGGTAACGGCGGAATATAACATGCTGCCGCGCTCAACGCTGACGCGCACCGCTCGTGAGCGCGACGGCAAAGTGGGCGGGCGCACGCAGGAAATTCAGCGCCTCATCGGGCGTTCGCTGCGCGCCGCCGTCGATATGCAGGCGCTGGGGCCGCGCACGATCACGCTCGACTGCGATGTGCTGCAAGCCGACGGCGGCACGCGCACTGCGGCCATCACCGGCGCGTATGTCGCGCTACACCGCGCCTGCACGCTGCTCGTCAAACGCGGCCTGTTGACTACCCACCCTGTGCGCACGGCTGTAGCCGCCACCAGCGTCGGCATCGTGAGCGGCGCGTTGCTGCTCGACCTCTGTTATGTAGAAGACTCGCGCGCCGATGTCGATTTCAATGTCGTCATGACCGCCGCGCACGAATTTGTCGAGGTGCAGGGGACAGGCGAGGGCGGCGTCTTCGACCGCGCCAGCATGGATCGCCTCGTCTCGCTGGCAGAGGTCGGAATCACGGAACTGCTGAAATTGCAAGAGCAGTTCGTATAAACGCTTGACGAAAATCCTTAAATATGGTATCCTAATCCCCGTTGAGATGGGCAACTAGCTCAACTGGCAGAGCAAGCGACTCTTAAGTGCGCCGTTGTGTTCTTGATATCCTTGTTAACAATGGTTAACGCCACTGGAATGAACGTGGCTAAGGCACATCCTTACCTGATCCCGAAAGGGAAAGGGGACAACAGCATGGATGGAAAAGTACAGTGAGAGGTTTTCACCGACCTCAAGAGGCTGTGCAGTCAGGCCGTATATGGTTAAGCTGAGTTTGCCGAATCCAAGGTGTGTTGGCATTTCGCTGGCCCATACGCGCGGTGAAAGCACGTATGTACAGGGTTAACGATCGAGATTAAGAGGGTCGTTAAACGTTCCCCCTGTAGACGCTCGTATTACACGAGTTAAACACCGAAAGGGAACCTACGTACGGACCAGGGTATCAAGGGAACTGCGGGATCACCTACAAGGCGAGAGCTTCATGGTGACGGAGCATCCATAGTACCCACAAGGGAAGGGATGCAGGGGTCTATGACGATACGAACAGGTTGTACTGGATAGTATACTGAACCTGCTAAGGAAGCCATAGCTCTGGAGAGCCGGATGCAGTGAAAGTTGCACGTCCGGTTCGGGAAGGGGTAGTAGGAAACGTGCCGCAAGGCAACGCGCTGGCTATCTACTTCACTCGCTTGGTTCAGGGTTCGAGTCCCTGGTTGCCCACTAACTAGCTAACGAGGCCGCTTCCGTAATCAGGAAGCGGCCTCGCTGCGTCTCTACCGTGTCACCTGTTGCTGCTGATACTTTATCTCGTAGAGCAGCAGCACGGCGGCATTGCCGACATTGAGCGAATCCGCGCGGCCGTGCATAGGGATAGAGACGCTCATGTTCCGCGCCTCTTGCCAGCCGCGGGAAATGCCGCGGCGCTCGTTGCCCGTGACCACGGCAACGCGGCCATGATAGCTGGCCTCGCGGTAACTGAGCGGCGCGCCTGTCTCCGTCGCGATGATCGTGAAAGCATTTCGCTTGAGCCAGGCGATGGCCTCAGATGCGTCGCTCTCGATGATCGGAAACGAGAAAGCTGCTCCCATGCTGGCATGGATTAGCCTGGGGTGCGACAGGCGTTTTTTGCGATT
>DATLSW010000231.1:0-6736 GCA_035533955.1 Ktedonobacteraceae bacterium
AACCCTTTACAGGAAGCTCCCTGGGCGCAGGGACTCCAGATCGGCCTGGCGTTCGTTCTGGGCGGTCTCATTCCAACCGTTCCCATATTGCTGAGCCTGCCGCAGGCGCGCTGGTGGGCTTTCGGCCTCACCGCACTTACCGCGCTCACGTTAGGAGCCGTCAAAGCGCGCTATACGCGCAAGGGGCCTCTGCGTTCCGGTCTCGAATTTCTGGCAATCGTCACACTCGGAACGCTCGCGGGCGTCATTGCTGGCTACCTCTTACACGGAGCCTGATAGCAAAGGAACTGTTAACATGCATACGGACAAAGACAGAGCTAGACCCGGCTACCGGCGCGACCTCGGCGACGGCCTCGTCCTGCGCTGGTCAAGCGGCGCGGACGCCGATGATATCATTTATCTTGCCAGCATGGTATTCCGCGACGGGCCGGACGCGCCGCCAAACGCGCCTCTCGCGGCGCTGCTACGCGAGGTGATGAGGGGCCTTTTCCCGCCAACTGGCGCGGGTGATGTGGCCGTCGTCGAGGATACGCGCCGCCGCGAACATCGCCTCGTCTGCTGCACCTGCCTCTGGCGGCTGACCTGGGACTACGAGGGCATTCCGTTCGCCGTGGGTCGCCCGGAGATCGTCGCCACCGACGCGGAATATCGCAAGCGCGGGCTGGCGCGCGCCGTCTTCGAGCTGGTACACGCGCGCAGCGAGGCCGAGGGCCACCTGGCGCAGGGCATCACCGGCATCCCCTACTTCTATCGCCAGTTCGGCTACGAATATGCTCTTGATCTGGATGTGCGGCGGCTGGCCTATTTCGCTCTGATCCCCCAAGCGCCGGAGGGAACGCCCGAACCGATCAACTTGCGCGAGGCGACGACCGCGGATATCCCGCTGATCCAGGCGCTCTATGATCAGAACCGCGCGCACTATGCCGTCTCGACCAATATGCCGGATCGCTGGTGGCGCTACCTGGTAGAATTGCAGGGCCACGCGGGAGTCGAAGGCGCGTCTAACATCCAGATCATCGCCGATCAGCAACGAGAGCCATGCGGCTACGTGATCATGCCGGCAACGCGCGGGCCGCACAGTCTACCCGTCTTCGATATCGCAGCCACGCGGGGCGTCAACTGGCAGGAAATGATGCCGCCGCTGCTGCGGGCGCTGCGGGCGCACGCGGAACAAGTCGCCGCGCCGCCCAATGCCGGGCCGGTGGAGAGGATCGCCTTCAAGATGGGCGTGAAACATCCCGCCTACGAGGTGCTGGGCAAAGAACTGGCAATCGAGCCGGAGATTCCCTATGCCTGGTACGTGCGCGTCCCCGATCTGCCGCGTTTCCTGCGCCACATCGCGCCCGCCCTGGAACGCCGCTTAGCCAGCTCGCCCCTGGCTGGCTACAATGGCTCTCTGAAGCTCAACTTTTACCGCGACGGTCTCCAGTTGACCTTTGAAAAGGGACGCTTGACCAGCATCGCGCCCTGGCAGGCTCCGCTGTGGGGCGAAGAAGGCGCTGCTTCTTTCCCGCCTCTGCTCTTCTTGCAACTGCTCTTCGGTCGGCGCAGCCTGGAAGAACTGCAATACGCCTACCCTGACGTGCGCGTCGAAAATGCGGTAGAATTACTCGTGAAGACATTGTTTCCCGCGAGTCCCTCGTGGGTATTGCCGATGGGATAAATAACATGCTACAGACCGATTACCAACACCTGCTCATTCAGCAGGAAAACGGCGTCCTCACCATCACTATGAACCGGCCAGAGGTTCTCAACGCCTTCAACGACACGATGATCGAGGAACTGGGCGCTGCCCTTGAGGCCGCCGCGCGGGATGAAACAGTCCGCTGCGTCGTGCTGACAGGCGCGGGGCGCGCCTTCGGCTCAGGGCAGGATTTGCGCGCTTTCGCCGCCATCCACGCCAGCAGCGAAACTCCGCGCGTCAGCGAGCATTTGCAAAAATATCACCGCATCGTCTTTGCCATTCGCGAGATGCCCAAGCCGATCATCGCTGCCGTGCGCGGCGTGGCGGCCGGTATTTCGTGTAACATCGCGCTGGCCTGTGATATGCGTATCGCCAGCGACGACGCGCGCTTCATCGAAGCGTTCGCGCGCATCGGACTCGTGCCGGACGGCGGCGGCGGCTACACCCTGCCGCGCCTGGTGGGTCTGAGCAAGGCGCTGGAGATGGCGATGCTGGCTGACGAGGTGACGGCAGAAGAGGCCGAGCGCATCGGCCTCGTTAATCGCTGCGTCCCCGCGGACAAATTCGACGCATCGGTGAAAGCCTTCGCCGAGCGGCTGGCAAGCGGCCCCACGCGCGCCTACGGCCTGATGAAGCAGCTTATGTACACCTCGCTTGAAAGCGATCTGCAAACCTCGCTCACTCTGGAAGGCGTATTGCAGGACGCCGCCTTGCAGACGGAAGATCACCGCGAGGGCGTGGCCGCCTTCTTGCAGAAACGCAAAGCCAACTACACGGGACATTGATTGGTGCGTATAGACACATTACCCGCTAACAACCGGCAGACGCAGGGCATCGAGCGGCGGGCGTGGCTGCGCGCCCACAGTCCCGCGCACCTGGAACAATGCGCGGCGCTGCTACAACTGGCGCTAGCGGCGCGCCCGCCAGAGACCTCGCGCAGCATCGTCGTGCTGGGCGCGGGCGCGTGTACCGAGGTCCCGCTGGCGCACCTGGCACGCGCGGCGGACGAAGTAACGCTGGTCGATCTCGATCTGCCAGCCATGCAGCGCGCGCGCGAAGAACTGGCCGCGACGGCATTACAGAAGCGCGTGCAGATGCTTGAACGCGACCTCAGCGGCGGCATCAGCGCGCGCCTGGATCGCTTGCTGCGCGAGCAGGCATGGGAGACTCTGGCCGCTCAGGGCAGCGATGCCGTTTTCAGCGCCGCCGCGCATTGTCTGGATCAATGTGTTGTGCCTGACCCGCCGCTGATCGACGGCCTGGCACAGGATAACTACGGGCTGGCGATCAGCGCCCTGCTCATGACGCAATTGTTCAGCTATCCCCTGCTCGACCTGCTTGATCTCGTGCAGCGCGCGGCCCCGCGATGGCTCGGCGATCAGGAACGACACTACGGCTATCAGGAGGCGGCGCAGGCATTTCGCGCGCGCGTCATCCAGGCGCACCTGCGCCTGCTGCGCGACCTGCTTGACCGCGGCGGACTTGCCGTGCTACTGACAGACATGCGCGGCTTCGCCTTCACCGTCCACGGTACCGATCACGATGCCGCACACCGCCGCGCCATGCCGCTCGTCCCACGCGCCTTCTTCGATCTCGTGCGCGCAACATTCGCCATTCGCGAAGAACGCCACTGGGAATGGATCAGCGACCTGCCCGCGAACGACAGGCTCGGACGCGGCTACGAAGTGGCGGGGTATGTATTGGAATAATCATTTATTCAAGATGCGATTCGTCACAATAGCGATCAGCACCGCCGCGATGAATAGGCCGAAGAGTCCCTCGATTGCGCCAACGGTGGTCTGAAGATTCGTACCCAATGCACGAAAATCGGGTGACAGCAAGTTCTGCGCGCTCAAGATCAGCGCGTTCAGAATAGCCAGGATAGTCAGGCGACCTCCAATGAATACATTAATAGCCCAGAATGCCACTAAAACCGCGATAGCCGAGAAAAAGAAACGATACGGCTTGTAGCCATAGCCGGCAAAGAGATCAAGCAGCCAGGAAACAAGATACGCGCCGTATTGTCGTTTTCTCAAAAGCGTCATCTTTTGTATGACCTGTCCGTGGTAAGCAAAACGGTTGGCGTCATCGGACAGCCCTTGTGACTGCAACGCCCCTGCGAGTTGGCGATACGCCCGCACAGCATCGCTCATATCTTTGAGCCGCTTGCCTTTATCCTTGGGCGCGCCATCGCTGCGGCGCGTGCGTTCAAACGCTCGATGTTCATCGCCAAGCTTTTTGACTGTAGACCAATCAATACCCGAAAGGTCAACGCCGTTCCAATGCACGCCGCCCAACAGCGCACAGTTTCCCTGATCATCAGAAACAACGGCCTGATCCAACTGCGAAGCGTCGCTAAAAAAGGCTCCGCCCATATTCGCGCGCACAAGGGTAGCATAGCGCAGAGAAGCGCCCTCGAAATGGGCATAGCGCAGGTAGGCCCAATCAAAATGCACGTACCGCAGATAGGCTCCTTCAAGATGAGCCGAGCGCAGACTCGCACCTTCCAGGTGCGCTTCCAGCATGTACGTATTGTCCAGGCGAATGGCGGCCATATCCCGCTGCTCAACGGTGGCATCTCGCCAATCAAACCAGGAGAGTCCGCCGATCAGCTTTGAGAGCGGCAAATAACTCAGATCAACGTCGCGCAAATCGGCGCCGCGTAAATCCAGCCCATCGAATTTGTCCTGATCCGGGTCACACCAATTGACCGGACCGTTCCCATCTCTGTGCGTTACCAGTAGCCACTCAACGTCGGCACGCGTTAATTTCTGTCCGCCAAAAGGGAATGTCCCGCTATGAAAATCTGCTTTGATTTTCCTCAACCTGTCAAGCTCTTGTTTGCGCTCGTCCACGATCTCCGGCTCTCTGCGCCACTTCTGGCTTTGCAGGTACGCGCGCCACTCGGCAGGTTTATTCGTCGAAGGAAGATTCTTCACTGTGCGCAGGGGTTTCTGTTGTTTCACCATTTGCCTGACCATTGATCTCTCCTCGCTATAGCAATGACTTTATTCCCACTTTATAATGGAGCTTACCTTCCCCTATAGATTATCTCAAGCGCGACTGTTTCCGCATGTGTAATTCTACGCATATTTATTGTCCCACGCCGACCACCTGGATCAGCGCCTTCACAAGGCGGCGGAATGTTTCATATTGTATACTATCGAAGGGGTGCGCTAAATCGGCCCTCTACGGAGGGGGGCGATGAATTGCGCCGCCGCTTTTAGACCGATCGCAACATGCAAGTGAGGCTAGTTCTATGGACACCACACCGTCACGAACCGACAGCGTTTCTGAGACGTTGGAACCGTTATTTTCGCAGGAAGAGGAGCCGAGCGCCGCGGTGAGCGAGGACGCGGCCCTGGGCGAGCAAGAGATGGCGGACGATGCACTCGCGCCGGAAGACGAGATCGAAGATGAGCTGATCATCGAGGACTTTACCATCGATGGCATCTGCGGAGTCTACTAGCGTGCGTTTCCAGGATCGCGTGGTCTTTATTACCGGCGCGGCCCGCGGCATGGGACGGGCGCACGCGCTGGCCTTCGCGCGCGAGGGAGCAAAACTCGTGCTGTGCGACGCCTGCCGCCAGTACGAGACTGTGCCGTATGCGCTGGCGCGACCGGAAGAACTGGCTGCCCTGGCAAGCGAGATCGAGAACATGGGACGCCCGGTGATCGCCGGTGTGGTCGATGTGACCGATCTTGCCGGGATGCAGGCGCTGCTGGACAGGTCACAGCGCGTATTGGGGCCGGTCGATATCGTCGTCGCCAACGCCGGGCTGTACTCGTTCGCGCCCAGTTGGGAACTGACGGAGGCGCAGTGGGATGAGACCGTCAACGTCGATCTGAAAGGCGTGTGGATTACCTGCAAGGTTGCCATACCGCAGATGCTTCCCAGGCGGCAGGGCAAGATCATCTGCATCGCCTCAACGGCGGCCATGAAGGGCATGTACAACCTGGCGCATTACGTCGCCGCTAAACACGGCGTGCTGGGACTGATGAAGACGCTGGCTATCGAACTCGCGCCCCACAATATCAACGTCAACGCCGTCTGCCCAACCAGCGTCGCTACCAATATGTGCCGCAACCAGGCGCTGTATGACGCCTTCGCCGGCGGCCCCGGCCCCGACGCGACGGAGGCGCACATGCTGGAGATCATGAACCAGATGAATCTCTTTACCGACCGCGACCTGTTGCCGCCGGAAGCCGTCAGCGCCGCCGTTCTCTGGCTGGCCTCGGACGAGGCACGCCACATGACGGGCTGCGCGCTGCCGGTAGACGCTGGCTATTTGACTCGTTAATCCTGTAGGGACGTTCTTTTATCGTCATTCGCAACCACAAAGAGGAGGTTAGTTTAACATTGAAGACACGAAGCGCAGTCTTATACGCACCCGGAGAACCCATTCGCATCGAAGAGGTGGAACTCGATCCGCCCAAAGAACATGAAGTGCAGGTACGCATGGCGCTGGCCGGCATCTGCCGCTCCGATTATCACATGGTGGCGGGCGAACTGCCCGGCTACCTGCCGATGGCGCTCGGCCACGAGGGCATCGGCATCGTGGAGACGGTCGGGGAGCATGTGACCAGTTGCAAGCCGGGCGATCACGTCATTCTGAGCTGGATTCCAGCCTGCGGAACCTGTCGCTACTGCGTGTCGGGACACAGTAACCTGTGCAACCTGGGCGCGGGTACGCTGGCGGGGCCAATGCTGGATGGCACGTTCCGCCTGCACAAAGGCGATGCCGACATCGGCCAGTTCTGCTACGTTGGCACGTTCACCGAGCATATCGTCGTCCCTGATATTTCCGTCATCGTTATCGACAAAGAATACGCCTTCAATCCCGCCGTCCTGGTAGGCTGCGGCGTACCCACCGGCATCGGCGCGGTGATCCACCGGGCAAAAGTCGTGCCGGGCAGCACAGTCATGATTATCGGCTGCGGCGGCATTGGCTCGAATATCGTGCAGGGCGCGGCCCTGGCCGGAGCGCGCATGATCATCGCCGTGGACATCCACGATTTCAAGCTGGAGACGGCGAAAAAGCTGGGCGCGAC
>DATLSW010000232.1:0-2732 GCA_035533955.1 Ktedonobacteraceae bacterium
GCATTCCCGCTCAACGCAGAGTGCGTACTGTGATCTCCCTCGGCTACCCCGACGAGGAAGCGATACGCGCCCAGCCAAAACGGAAGGATACGCGCAAACCGCTCTCCGAGATTGCATTTCGCGAACGCTATAACTCTTAGAGGGACGCAATTTGAACATTTCCCCGTCGGCGTGCTACAATTTAGCCATTCGGCACATCACCAGCGTTACACATGCCAGGGTAAATGTTATGACTACCGAGATATCGATCACCAGCACAACTGCGCGCCTGCCCGACTACGCTTACTACAAAAGCGTTTTCGCAAACCGTCCCATGCCGTTCGCCTTCGTCGATCTTGACCTGCTTGATGAGAATATCCGGCAGATCGCGGCGCGCGCACAGGGCAAGCGCGTGCGCCTCGCCTCCAAGTCGCTGCGCTGCGTGGCGCTTACGCGGCGCATCCTGGCCGCCAATGACTGCTTTCAGGGACTTATGTGCTTCACAGCGCGCGAGGCGGCCTACATGGCGTCGCAAGGCTTCGATGACCTGCTGATCGGCTATCCGGCGTGGCACGAGCAGGATATCGCCATCGTGGCACAGGCCACGGCCAATGGCGCGCATATCACGCTGATGATCGATAGCATCGCGCATGTCGAGCAGATCGAAAAGGTGGCGCGTAGCCATGATGTGCGCCTGCCAGTTTGCCTGGAAGTGGACATGTCGATGGATGTGCCGGGGCTGCGCTTCGGCGTGTGGCGCTCGCCCATCCGCACGCCTGAGCAGGCGCGCCCGGTCATCGAGCGCGTCGCCGCCTCATCCCATGTCTGGCTGGACGGGTTGATGGGCTACGAGGCGCAGATCGCGGGCCTGGGCGATAACATGCCCGGCCAGCCGTTCAAAAATGGGCTGATTCGCGGCCTGAAACAACGTTCCATTGTCCAGGTCGCCGCGCGCCGCGCCGCCATCGTCGCGTCGATCAAAAGCTACGGCATCACACCGCGCTTCGTCAACGGCGGCGGTACGGGCAGCATCGCCAGCACGCGAGAAGAGGCGGATGTGACCGAGATCACCGCCGGCTCCGGCTTCTATAGCCCGGCCCTCTTTGACAACTACCGCGGTTTTCGCTACCTGCCCGCCGCCGGGTACGCCATCGAGATCGCGCGCCTGCCCGCACCGCACCTCTACACCTGCCTGGGCGGCGGCTACATCGCCTCCGGTTCCACCGGGCCGGAGAAGCAGCCCGCGCCCTACCTACCACATGGCGCGCAACTGCTCCCGCTCGAAGGCGCTGGCGAAGTGCAAACGCCCATCCGCTACATAGGGCCGGAGTCGCTGCACATCGGCGATCCCATCTTCATGCGCCACAGCAAAGCCGGCGAACTTTGCGAGCGCTTTACCCACCTGCTGCTCGTCAAAGACGGCGCGGTGGTCGATGAGGTGACAACCTATCGCGGCGACGGACAATGCTTTCTCTAATCCCTGGCCGTGAAACAGAGGTTTTGCCTTGTCATTCTGAGCGCAACCATGTCATTCTGAGCGCAGCGAAGAATCTCAAGTGAGCCCGGTCGATCAGGCGCCCGCTTCGGATTCTTCGCTGCGCTCAGAATGACATTCGAGCGGGCGTGTTTCAGAGCGTCCTGTTTTTATTATACCGATATTTTCCGAAAGGATAGTATTTCATATGGCAGATACGCTGCACTGGAGCAACTGGTCAGGCTCGGTGAAAAGTCAGCCGCGGCAGATCGTCAAGCCAAACAATCTTGATGAACTGACGCGCCTTATCAAGGATTACGGGCGCGATGGACGCCGCACGCGCGTGGTCGGCGCGGGCCACTCGTTCACACCCATCGCGCGGAGCAACGACATCTTGCTGTCGCTGGACGAGATGCAGGGCATCGAGAGCGTCGATACAGAAAACAACACGGCGACGGTATGGGGCGGCACAAAGCTCAAGGCGCTGGGCGAGTCGCTATACGAGCGCGGACTGGCGCAGGAGAATCTGGGCGATATCGATGTGCAGAGCATCGCCGGGGCCATCAGCACAGGAACGCATGGCACGGGCATCACCTTCGGCACGCTGGCAACGCAAGTTGTCGGCCTGACGCTGGTAACAGCAGCAGGCGATATTCTGGAATGCTCGCCTGAGCGCGACGCCGATCTCTTCAAGGCGGCGCAGGTCTCGCTCGGCACGCTCGGCGTGATTGCGAAAGTGAAACTGCGCCTTGTACCCGTCAAACGCCTGCATTATCACGGCCATCGCAAACAGTTGAGCGAGTGCCTGGACAACCTGGAAGAGTATAAGCAGAACAACGATCACTTCGAGTTTTTCTGGTTCCCCTACACCGACGCCGCGCAGGCCAAATTCACCAACGAAACCGAAGAGGCGGTCACGTCCTCCGGCCTGTGGAGCAACTTCAACAAGGTGGTGCTGGAGAACTACGTCTACTGGCTGCTCTCGGAAAGCTGCCGTCTCGTGCCGTCGCTCTGCAAGACAGTCTGTAAAATTTCGGGCAGCGCCATTGCCGAGGTTGACGAGATCAATTACAGCCATCGCATCTTCGCCACGCCGCGCATGGTGCGCTTCCAGGAGATGGAGTACAACATTCCGGCGCAACATTTCAAAGACGTGCTGGGCGAAATCCGCCAGTGCATCGATCAGCAGCAGTTCAAAGTGCATTTTCCGGTAGAGTGCCGCTTCGTGCATTCTGACGACATCTGGCTCAGCCCGGCCTACCAGCGCGAGTCGGCCTAC
>DATLSW010000233.1:0-17663 GCA_035533955.1 Ktedonobacteraceae bacterium
CTGACCATGATCATCGGCCCCCAGGCATTGCTTTCGCCGGTGTCCAGGTTTGTCCAATCAACCTGGGAGGGAGCGGCGGCGAGGAGCGTTTGCCGCACGCTGTCACCGATGGAGGGCTGCGTTTCCATGACGCGAGCCGCCAGGGCGCTGATAATGGGCGTGGCGAAGGATGTACCAGACCAGTAGGCCCAGGTGTCGGCGGGCGCTGGCTGGTATTCCGGGTAGGATATCGGTGCTGGAGAATGCATGGGCAACGGGTCGTTCTCCGCGAGCGCCGGGTAAAAGGGATCGGTGTGGATGCCGCGTAGAGCATCGATGGGCGGCTGAGCTTGTGTGCCTGTTATTGCATCAGGCGCTGCCGCGCTGGCCTTCGGCATATCTCCGCCGTAAGTTCCGATACCCAATGCGCCTGGATAGTTGCTGTACGCGGATGCTGCCCCTGCCTGGTTGACAGCGCCGGTGGGGATGATGGTTGGAACACCGGGTTCGGCGTAGTCGTTTGGCATAGGATAGGCAAAGGCAGCGGGATAACGTGGCCCCCAGCGCTGGCCTGATGGATTCATCATCGTGTCGCGCGGGTCGGTGTCGTTGCCTGCCGAGGCCGCGAAGACGACGCCTTGTGCCGCCAGAGCCTGGATCGGGTATAGGAGTCCCTTGCGCGCTGGCGCGATGCTAAAATCACTATAACCCCAGTTTGCCAGGTCTTCGTTGGCGGGCGTCGCCACCAGGCTCATATTCACCACAGCAGGCGTGTTGTACAGATCGCCTGTCTCGCCTGTCTCAGGGTTTATGGCTGAAAGGCGGTTTTGAATGCGCGTCAGGGCATCGATCAGCATCGTGGTATTGCCGACTCCGTAGTCGTTGAGAACGCGAATACATTCTACCTGGGTATCGGGAGCGAGGTCGCGGATGATACCCGCGACGAACAAACCGTGATCGCTCATAGGGAAGCCTACAAGCCGCCCAGTGATGTCCTTTCCGGTTGCTGGTTGTTCGGGGCTGGAAACGTCCAGCGCATCCGGCAGCGTCTGATAATTCAAGGTAACGTTTTCTGCGATATCGAGCAAGAGCCTATTGCTATTTCCACCGAGGGCGACAGCCTGGTAGATTTGCTGAAGTCTGGGCAAGGTATCCAGCACGAAGACGGTCACACCCGCGCCCGTCGCACCCTGGATAAAATCGGGGAGTTCGGGGGGCAACGTGATGTGCCAGTTGCCGGATGCGCAGGTATCGCTCACAGGAATAGGAGGGCTGACCGGGCAGCCATGCGTGACATGATCGGGACAAATGTTCGTGACGCCGTTGAGCCAGTTGGGCATGGCAGCGAGTAGTCTGGACTTCTCTGAACGATCAAACAGTTCAAGGTTTTCATTGATAAGCTCTACTGCCTCTACCGTTTTGTCTGGCTCATGTAACGGCTGGTTATGACTGATATGGAAAAAGCTTACGACGATTGTACCATTGTCGAAAGGATGAGGAAAGAGATACTTTCCAACGGGGCTTTGCAAAGAACTTCGCGGGGGTTCACCAGCGTCTGTGTCTTCCTTGCTGCCCTCCTGCCCTTTGCGCTGCCTCTCATGGCCCTGATCGCGATCTTTGTCCGGCCGGTAAGGTCGTGGGACGTCCTGTATGGTGAAAGGCGCGATGTGGTAGCCTGTTTTGTCATAAAGCGTGCTATCCAGTGTTCCCAGGTCCAGAGACGCGATAATGCTCTCTTTCCTTTTAGTGATGTTGAGACGAGAATGATGGGTAACGGCCAACTGGTTTTCCTGCCAGTAGACCACTTTGCTCATTGGCTGTTGCGTATTCGCAGGTTGCTGCGTCATGTCCATTGTTTCCTCCGTACAGGTCTTTTATTTGTACTGTGCCGGGTCAGATTGCGCGCGCTTGCCTGGTAACAAGGGTCGCTGTGGCGTTCTGTTGTGAAAACGCCGGGGCGGCGCTTTTTTGGGGGGTCGATTCTGCAATTGATGGTCTTCCTGTGCAGGAAAGCAACGGGCTGGGATCGCCGATAAGGCGGAAAGCTGCCCAGAAATAGGGATGGCTATAGTCTGCCGATGCGGAAGTTAAGAGGCTGCATTGCGCGTCACGCAGCGCCTGCATTTTGCTTTCTCCGCGCAAGAGGCGCTGGTAGAATATCTGCATAAGTTCGTTGGTGGCGTGATCTTCAACCGGCCAGAGGCTGAGCAGCAGCGATCGGGTTCCGGCGGCCAGGAATGCTCGCCCCAGGCCAAGTTGCTCATCGCCGCCGCCGCTCAGTGACAGTCCGGTTTCACAGCCGCTTAATGTGACCAGTTCGCAATCTTGCAAATCCAGGCTAAAGGCATCGATGGCATTAAGTTGTCCATCTGCCATTTGCACAAAAGAGAAGTTCGGCGCGTCCGGTCTGGCATGACCATGAGTAGCAATGTGGATGATGGGACTGCCCGGCGCTTGTTCGATGAGTTGAGCGATAGTGGCTTGTTCCTCAAGAAAACAGCGTCCATGCAGAGTCTCAGCCAACGTTTTGGCCTCGTCGATGCAGCGCTGTAACTGTCCATTGCCTGAGTAACCAAAAATGAGCGGTGTTTCGTTAGAAGATGATAGAACAATGGGAGCAGCGGTTATCTCCTGCTGGCGCTGGTTGAAGTGAGCCAGCAGATTACTGGCTGGCAAATGGTTGATCTGGAAGTTCTCTATGAGAAAATGAGAGCCGTCATAGAGCGCGTGAAAAGGGAGTTTGTGCAATGGCCCGTAGGGAACGATGGTTATGTATCCGGGCGACGGTGGCAGCAATGCTTCTACCGGGGCAATCAGCAGATCATAGAGCTTCTTTAACAGACGCCGAATGCCTTCTTGTGGCGGATGTTGAACGTTCGACCAGCCTCCAGGGTGAAGACGAGCGTGAAGTTGTGGCAAGAATTGCTCCAAACGTGCGCCGCCGTCCGGGATTTCATAAGCCGCCAGGTTCTCTGTAGTGAGCGCAAAAATAATGAGTTTCCCTTTGTGGAGAAAATACTCCAGTAGCAATTGGTCAGGAGCAAGGCTCTGTTGTAAGCGAGCAATATTCAACTGCTCGAACCAGGTTGCTTTACCTTCTCTTTTGCCCATGATAGGAGAGACGGCTGATTGAGAGAGATGGAATAGCTCAAACAGTTCGCTGATCTTTGTTTCGCATCGTCTGATTTCTTTTTGCATGATCTCCGGTTGAACGAGAGAATTGACGGAGGGATCGATATTTGTCGCCAGTGCGCTATAATAATGAAACTTTTCCTGCCATTCCCTGAGTTCGTATTGTATGCGTAGGAGCGTCAACCGGTTCACCTGCGATTGAGGCGCACGCGCGATAGGTTCTTGATCGCCTGATGGAGTTTGTCCTGCTTTCGCTTTCCCAAGATATTGGTGCAAGGCTACGGAACGCGCCCGTTCCAGATAGCTAAAAGCGCGCTCTCTTTGGGATTGTTGAAAACAGAGCGCGATCATGTTTTCATACACTCCCCAGGCTGAGTGTAAAAATGATGGCGAGAGGTCAAACGCGAGACTGTTCAAGATGCGTTCGATCTGGATAATCGCGGCTGCATAATGTCTGGCAGCCTTCAAGTTGTTTCCTTGAAGAGCGAATATTTGTCCCAGGAGATACTGACCTTTGTAAGCCTCTTCTTGCAAATGGTAATGTTTCGCTTGTAGTGCAGCCTGTTTACACAGCAGTGTTGCCTCCTCTATGAATGACGCCCGTTCTTCATCGGTATGAATATGCTGGGCTTGCGTCAGAAGAGAGTCAGTCATCACCAGAGATGCTCGAATCGAACGAATCGCGAAGTTTTGCGCATCAGCTTGCTCTTTTATAAGGCTTGCGAGACGATATGCCTCGGTGATCGCACCTAGTTCCAGTAGAACCTCAGCCTGTTGCAGTCGGGTAGCGGAAATATAGTGATCAAACCCGCCATGATGGAAAAGAGTGAGAGCTTCCTCGAGAGCAGCGAGCGCCTCTCGCAATCTCCCAGCCGCTCTTAACGCGGTGGCGTATTCACGTAATGCATTGCTTGTTTGCAATGAGGCGCCAATGTGTTTATAAATAGCAACCGCTTCTTCGACTAAGTGGCAAGCTTCTTGTGATCTGCTCAGCTTTGTCAAGCAAGCGGCCATCCACAGTTTCAGATCTGCCAGAAGCATGGGATTTGTCGGAACATCGGTATCATGTTGTAGCAAGGCGTCGCGGGCATGCAGGTAGCGTAAGAATGCCTGTCCATAATACCCTTGTGTATATTCGAGATTTGCCATATCAATTTCGATAAAAACTTGTAACCCGGTATCTCCGAGATCAATGAAACTGGCGAAAGCTGCCTGTTGAAGAGAAGTTGCCTCGGCGAATTTGCCCAGCCACATCAGGCTAATCGCTTGATTCAGTTCGGCAATAGCCAGTGATCGTTTCACATCGGTTTCGGACTGATCGGTCAACGTGGGATAGGCAGCGCGGGCATTTTCGTACAATGCGATAGCATCTTGATAGCGGCCCATATGATCATAAATGACGGCGGTGTTAACCTCAATATTGCAGGCCCAATAGTGTTCCCCCAGGCGTTGAAAGACGTCGCGTGCGCGACTTGCCTCTTGTAGCGCTGCTTCAACATTGCCCAGCGCCTCGCTTGCTGTGATCCAGCTAATCCGGCTGCGCGCCCAATTGCCCTCGTCGCCCAGGCGCAGAAATTCTTTCCCGGCGGCATCAAGGCATTCGATGGCCGTCTGGAAATGCCCGATCTGCACGAACGCATCGCCTTTCGCTTTCAGGCCGAGCGCGTGTGAGGAGAGATGCTGGACGTGATCGCCGAAGAAGGTTAAGAGTTCGGCCAGCTTGAGTGATAGAAATGGAGTATACAACTCTTTTAACGCCTCGTCGGCCAGCAGGATGCCGAAGGCGGCGTGATCGTCCAGGGCGACGGCATAATCCAGCAGTAGCTGGCGGCCCTCCTCCAGGCTGAGATCGCGTAATTGTTGTAGCAGGTGGTCGGTATCCATAGTCATAAATAGGCGCTAGCGTTGCTCGATGCTGATCTGCTCAAAGACCACGTCTTGATCGGGAAGATGAATGATAAGGACATAATCGCCGTTGGGAACGGCGTTAAAGACGAGATTGCCCAGGTCATCGACCTGGGTTTGCCGGATGGGTTCCTGAGATGGCTGCTGCTCAATGTCGGCAGTCAACGATCCCGCGTAGAGTTCCGCGCGCGCGCCTTCGAACATGTCCACGCTCTCCGCGCTGTTGGCGCTGGTGAGAATGCCGAGCAAGAGCTGATCGCCATTGCTGGCACGCGACAGGTGCAGCGAGAGGTCGATGCTGTCGGCGCGGTACTGGCGCGGCCAGGCGTTCTCCGGCACGTTGTTCCCTTCGCCGCGCGTCACCAGTTGCGCCTGTTGCTTTGTCAGCACGCCAACGACGCGGCGCATGGCGCTGAGCGGCGAGAAACCGATTGCGGCCACGAGAGGCGCGTCCTGCATGAAACGGCGCGTGTCGGCGACTTCGGCGGCACACAGCGGGCAGTCCAGGACATGACTGGCGATATGCATGCGTTCATCGGCAGGCAGCAGATCCTCGCAGTAGAGGCTGATCTGCATACTGTCAGGACAAAAACGACGATAGAAACGCGCAACCAGCGCCTCGTCGAGCCGGATATATGCCGCGAGCCGCTGCTGGCACGTCGCGCATTGCTCCAGGTGCGCCAGTTTCTCCGCGGGCAACGTATCCTCATCGAGCGCAAAACTCAACATCTCCTCACCGGTAGGAGCAGAAGTATGAGGACAATCCATCTCTCACTTCCCTTCATGATTGGCACGGACTCACGTTAGTGGCACACACCCGCGTTCCTTCTCTCTGCAAGCAACACTGCTTGCCAGTATCGGTGTCGTCTATTAAACGTGCCGGGAAGATTTTTTTGGAGTCTCAACTTCTGATGGATAGTCACGGTCGTTGCTCTCTTTCTAGAGGTCTTCGTCGTCAAGCAGCCAGCGCAAGCGATCTTTTTTGCGCTGCAAGCGATCCAGGATATTGCGCTTTATACGGAAGATTTCCTGCACATTACTGAACTCCCGCGGACAGAATTGTACGACTTGCCGTGGTTTGAGGTTGCAGTGAAAAAGCAAATAGGCCAATCTCTGCTCGCGCTCATCAGGCAACATACTTTTGATGGTTTCCCAGAACTCGTTGCCGTCGTCGTGGTCAAGCGCGGCTGGCTCGTCGAAACTCGCCTCCGGGATAGGCATCTCTTTGACCTGGCCGCGCAAAGTATCGATGACCACGCAATTCAGGCTGGCGCGCATGAACTTGAGCGCGCCGGCCAGGGTCTGAAATTCCAGGGACTGATTGCGTACCGTCACCATCCACAATCTCTCGATCGTCAGAGCCACATAGTTTTCTTCGCTGTGCAGGCGATAGGCTGTTTCGCGATAGGGATGGCGACGCAGCCAGCCGAGGATAGTTCCTGAAAAGCGCCGCGTCAGGATATCCCAGGCTTGTTCCTCGCGCAACACGAGCGCGCGGTGGAAAATCTCCAGGCAATACTGCTCGTCGTTCGCTTCCTTGCGGTTGAATTTCTCGATCTCGCTCCAGCAGCGGTTTTGTAACTCGACCAGGCTCATATCACGGGGTGGTTTGTCCATCTCGATACCCATACGCTTACTCGGCTCTTCTCCCCAGCGGCGCTGGAGCAAGATAGCTTCATCCAGTTGCAGGCTGCTATGATCAGAGACGTCATTTGCCTTCTCTGCTCAAATCTGCCTGTTTTCTACAAGAACGTTCTGATCAAACCGCGCGTAGTACATGTCCCCCAATTGATCACTTCTTCCTTATTTCGTTGCATTGCAAAGCGTAACCTAACAATGGCGATCTGTCAAGGTCGGATTGCACCCGGCCCTCCATCCTCGCGGGGAAACCCGTAGGGGCGGTGGCTCTGCCCCGCCCGGCGCGTTCGGCTGCCCCGCCCGGTTTTTGGGCGGGGCAAGCCCACGCCCCTACGGATTACGGTATATCACAAATATACCTGTCAGAACGAGAAAAAACAGTGTCGCCGTTCACAGCGACGGTATCGAAAACGCCGCTTTTTCAACTTGCCACTTTCCCAAAAAACGGATATACTACCTGTGGACAGAAACGCCGTGATTTGTGAAGAGTATATGTGCGTTATATGGAACCAGCATGTGTGAGCAGTCGAATACGAGCGGGCTGGGATGACTATGGATAAACGCATTTTGCTGGGTATCGATCAGCAAATCTCGCCAGCGACTCAACTTGCCCTCCACACGGCCTGCGCTTTTCTGGAGCAGGCGTCTTCCGATTGGCGCGTGGTTCTGCTATGCGCGATCCCCGGATCCTCTGCCACATCCTCTTCGTTGGGCATGTATGCTGGACATTATTTGCCGACAGCGGCGACCCCTGAACAGCGCGACCAGGCAGAACGCGCCCTGCGGAAAGCACGCGACGCGCTCGAAAGTCATGGCGTCGCCATCGAGCAGATTGAGATGCAACTGCGCATCGGCTTTCCCGCCGAGGAAATAGTCAAGGCGGCGCGCGAATTGCGGGCGCAGTTTATCATCGTGGGCAGCCGCGGCAACTCGACGGCGCAAAACCTGCGGCGCTTTGTCGTTGGCAGCATTTCGCGCCGCGTCTTGCAACTCGCGCCCTGTCCGGTGATGATCGCCGCCTTGTCGAAAGCACAGCATCCCGCGAATCTGGTGGCATGGTATGAGAAAGCCATTGCGGACTACTTACAGGAGAATACCAACGCGCTCACCGTTTTCACCTCGCAGGAGGTGGCGCAGAAATTTATACCACCCGACAAAAACCGCGCCGGGCGCAAAGAGATAGCCGCTGCCACGCTGGCGCTCGAGCAACTGGCAAGTAATGGCCTGCTCTGTCGCCATGATGTGCAGGGCGAATTGCGCTATGTCAATGATTAGCGGTCTTGCCAACTTGTCCAACCCATGTTACACTTTGCACTGCAAGATGCAACCAAAATCTTTTTCAGGTGGGTACAGCGATGTCTGAGCAATGGCGTATTCTGGTTGTTGAGGACAATGAGCAACTCAACCAGAGCATTGTGATAACCCTGGCGAAAGATGGCTATGTCGTCCAGGGGGCAAGCAGCGGAGCAGCGGCCATACGTCTGCTCTGGTCGGAAGCTTATGATGTGGTCATCGGCAACCTGAAAACTCCGGGAGCCGATGGCCTGGAATTGCTGCAATGGCTGCGCGCTTATCGCCCCGACACGCGCATGATCATGGTGGCTGCGTCCGGTACGCCCGCCGCTCGCAGCGAGGCGTACCAGAGCGGCGCGGTCAGCTACCTGGAGAAACCGCTTGATCTGCACCTGCTCAAAGAAGAATTGCGCCGCTTGTTGCAGCAAACTGGCTTTTCCGCCAACCTGGACTCCTTCGACTTGCTCGATGTTATCCAGATCGTGACGATGAGCCGCAAGAGTATCGCTCTCCTGGTCAATACCGGTCTGGAAGAGCGCGGCGTTCTGTATTTCCAGAATGGCGAACTGGTGTGGGCAGAGTATGGCACGCTGCTCGGCGAAGAGGCATTTTTTGCCCTCGCCGCGCATAAAAATGGGACGGTTATTCACCAACCCTGGCAGGGCAAGATCACACCGAATGTCAAACAGCCTCTGGCCCGCCTCATTTTCCAGGCGCTGCAATATCGTGCCAGGTATGCCGAAACATCCCCCGCGCACGGGCAAAGCGTCATCGCTCAAACGCCGTTTCCAGACGAGCAGGACATCTTCGACGATACGCCATTTCTTGTCCTGGCGGAGTCCTCGCCGCCTGACACGTCGCCGCTGGGGGATGTGCCGGAGCCAGGGACAAAAGAATGGTGGCAGCAGACAGGCAAGTTTTCCAGCGGTGGCCATGAAAATTCTGACAACAACCTACACGCGCTGCCGACGGATACGCCAGGTGTGAATGTTCCATCCATCCCGATCCGCCAGAAGAAGACCTATCCTACGAGCGAGCAGCCCTCCCCGACGAGACAACATCTGCCCCAGGACGGTCACTCTGATCTGCCCTCGTGGCTGACTGACCAGCCTACGAAATCGGACCTGCCGACATTGCGCCCATCTTCGCTGTCCAATACCGCTCAGTTGCCGATGATTCCTCCCACTCCGGCGGAGTGGCGTCCTCCCGTGCCTTCCCTCAAACCCCCTGAGCAGCCGCTACAGCGGCGCACTGTCGATTTGCCGAAAATTGCGGCGCGGGACACAAAAGACACGCGAGAACGGCCAGCCGCGTCGCCTGAGTGGCAACCAGGTGAGCCAGGAATTCTGAGCAGCGAACTGCTCCAACATTTAACGGCTGGCGGGAGCGGAGATTTGCCCGACCCGCTGGCGCTTGAGCAGTTGAATGGGTCGGGGGCGTCATCAGCGCCGCGTCCGGTAAAACGGAACTATGCCGCCCTGGTTGCAGCATTGCAAACATTGGGCTATTCTATTACAGGGTTTATGGCGGTGGCGGTGGTTGGTCTGGATGGGCAGCCCATCGCCCAGGTCGCAATCGATGATCTGGACATCGCGCCCCTGTGCAAGTATTTCAGCCAGCTTTTACAGAACGCGCTGCTGGCCCTGGATGCCAGTCAATGGGGCGAGTACCAGGACACCGTGATTACCAGCGCCGATCGGCACATCTTGTTGCGCCTCGTCGGGACCGAAAAGACGACCTTCCAGGTATTGATCACGACCCATGAGACAGACCCGCTGGAAAGCCTCGCTATCATGGTGAACGTCGAAGGCGCTATCGAAGCGGCTCTGCTATAGGGGTAGGGGCCGATTGATCGCGCCCACAGTGGATGTGATACAATGTGGCGGCGCAATTCTTTGCGCCACCACAGCAGAGCCGTATCGATAGGAACGGCTGGAGAATCTGTTATGAGCAATGACAAACTAACGCCAGAAGAAGAGAAACGTATCAATCAACGCTCGTTCGTTGTCGGCATATTTATCGCTTTAGCCTTTATCGTCCTGTTGACAATCCTCTATTTTGCCGGATTGGTGAGGTAGGAGATAGGGAATCAGGCGCAGTGGCTCGCTTAGTCGCAAGATGAATCAGGAGGTAAGGTCGGCTCGCTTTCCGTAAGATAGTGCTTTGCGAAGTGCCAGATTGCTTCTATGATGTCAACTAATGCCTGCCCCTTTTCGGTCAGAGAATACTCGACGCGGGGCGGTATCTCGGCGAAAGCCTGGCGTTCCACAAACCCGCTTTCTTCGAGCAACTTGAGGCGCTGCGATACGGTTTTGGGGCTGACTTTGCCGATGGCCTCAAACAACTCGCCAAAGCGTTTTGGCCCGCTCAAAAGCGTGTAGACAATCATGAGCGTCCACATATCGCCGAGCAACCGAATGGCGCGGCCCATCAATTCAGCCTGTGTTCCGCAGGTTGCCGACTCTCCTGTTGTGATTGCGTGGTTTGTGCTATTCATGCCAGTAGTATACCATATTTTCCCTAAAATATCCTTGACAATACTAACTTCCTCATATATAATTGCTTCCATAAAGAAACTAATAGTATCAAGGGAAATAAGGTACATCTGTTTATTCGTCTCAGCAGGGATGTGCCATTCCATTCCTTGCGAGGAGGTATGAACAAATGAATATTGCGTTGTGGATTGTGCAGGCTCTGCTGGCGCTGGTCTTTGTGGCGGCTGGCTTGAGGAAGGCAACGCAACCAATCGATACGTTGGCTGTCAGTATGAAGTGGGCTAAAGATTTCTCGTCGTGGATAGTGCGGGCGATTGGAGCTTTAGAGATTCTGGGAGGTATCGGTGTGATTCTTCCTGCCGCGACCGGTATTTTGCCCTGGTTAACGCCGGTTGCTGCCATTGGCTTAGTCTTGACGATGGTGGGAGCGATGATCCTCCATATGCGGCGCGGAGAAATGTCTCATATAGGATTGAACGTGATTCTCTTGCTTTTAGCTTTGTTCATCGTTTTCGGGCGTTTTGTCGCTGTTCCTCTCGCGTGAGATATGGTTCCGCTGAGGCGGCGCAATACATTGCGCCGCCTCAGCGACCCTGCATCGCTAATTGCATTTATTACTCCTCATCATTGCAACCTTACGGGTTGTTGCGCAGGGAATCGAGCAACTTTTTGAGTTGTTCGGCATCAACTTCCTTGTGTTGGGGTGGCGTGTTTGCCGCGGGCGTGCCTGGCGCTTGCCCTTCTTGTTGGTGGACAGGCGCGCTGAGACGTGGGTCGGGTGGGATGAGCGGTGAGGGCTGCGGATGGCCTTCGTGAAGGAGGGGCCGCGCCAGGCGCGCCTGATCCTTTGCTTTCAAATCCTCCATTTGTTGTTCGATCACCACTTCCGCGGAAAGTTGTCCGAGTTGCGCGTCCAGGTCGCGCCGGTGCAGATCAGCCAGGGCGCGCGCCCGCGCCTCCGCCTCCATCACATCGTCTTGCGCTTGCCGGGCGCGTTCTCTATCCTTCACGTTGCCGGTTTTTTGTAGCGCGTCGTAGACGCGCTGTTGCAGCAAGGCATTGCGCTTGCGTGTGACGAGCAGATCGATAGTCGTGTCTACTTCGGAAATTTTGCTTTCTAGCTGGCGCAGCGCGCCGCGCATGGTGGTGACAAGCTGGTCTTGCTCCTGCTGGAGCTGCTGATAACGCTGTGCCTGCCGGAGCAAGTCGTTGTAACGCGCGAGAGCGGAGCGGGCAGCATCATCATTCTTTTGTTGAACGGCGCGTTCTGCCTTCTTGAGCCAGTTTTCCGCCTCGACAGCTTTCTCATTGTGCTGTTTTTGCAGCTTATGGCTTTCCGCGATGGCCGTGGCGACCTGCGTTTTCACTTGCATAAGCTGGTTGCGCATATCGACCTGCAATTGCCGTAGGACTTGTTCCGGGTCGTCGGCTTTTTCGATCATCGCGTTCAGATTCGCGCCCAACAACATCAATACCCGTTCCAACAAATTC
Organism: Ktedonobacteraceae bacterium; assembly: GCA_035533955.1. Lineage (GTDB taxonomy): Bacteria > Chloroflexota > Ktedonobacteria > Ktedonobacterales > Ktedonobacteraceae > CADDZH01. Next base: position 11,934 of record DATLSW010000233.1, read on the forward strand.
ATCGCAATCTCCCCCGGAAAAATGGGTATGTTGGGGGCGTCCAGGAGGACGCTCCCAACAACAAAGTGCTCGCCTGAGTTGAAATGCCCCGGCTTATTTCATGTCGGCGCCCGGTTTCGCGTCAACGGTTGGGCTGACGCCATTGGATGGAACCACCGTGCCGTCCGCGCCCGCCTGTTCGCCTTGATTGGTCAAGGCAGGCACGCGGCTCATCAGGTCGCTGAAGCGTGTACCGCTCAGCAGCTCGAAGAGCGCGGGAACCTGGGCCGCCATGTTCATGATATCGCCGGTGAGGCGGCTCGCGCCCAGGCTCTGGTTGTCGCCGCTGCCAGTCGAGACGATGGTGACTTTGTCCACCTTGCTCAGCGGCTCGGCGATAGCGCGCACGATCTCCGGCATACTGCTGAGCAGTTTGTCGAGGACGGCTGCCTGGTTGTATTCGTGGAACGCAGCCGCTTTGACCTTCATGGCGTCGGCTTCCGCTTCACCTTTGGCGCGGATGACCTCGGCTTCGGCGAGACCGCGCGCTCGTGTGACTTCGGCTTCGGCGAGACCACGCGCCCGATTCGCTTCCGCTTCGCCCTGGCCGCGCATTCGCACCGCGTCGGACTGGCCTTGCGCTTCCAGGGTGAGGCGCTGCCGTTCGGCCTCGGCCACCGTCTCGACGCGGTTCTTCTCGGCCTCGGCAGGCTTCTGCACCGTTGCCTGCAATTCGAGCTGGCGGCGATTGATTTCAGCCTCCTGGACCTTGATCTGCGCCGTTCTTTCCACCTCGGTGACTTTTACCGCCTCGGTGACGACCTGCTGCTGCGTGATATTGGACTGGATGTCGTAGGCTTTGTCGGCCAATGCCTGCTGTCGCTTGATCTCAGCATCGAACTCGGCTTTTTTGAGCGACAGGTTACGCTGTGACGCCGCTTGCAGCGCCAGCGACTCGGTCTCGGCCTTCACCCGTTCCTGATCGGCGGATGACTTGGCGACGGCGGCTTCGCGCGCGGCGTTGGCCTGCTGGATTTGCGTATCGCGCTGCGCCAGGGCGGAGGCGATATCGGCCTGCTTTTGAATCTCGACGATCTGCGGGCGACCCATATTTGTGATGTAGTCGTTTTTGTCGCGCACGTCTTTGATGGTGAACGAGATTACTTCCAGGCCCATCTTATCCATGTCGGGTGAGACCGTTTTGAGCATCTTGGAGCCGACATTTTCCGGGTCTTTCACCAGGTCTTCCACGGTCAACTGGCCCACGATGCCGCGCAAGTGGCCTTCCATCACGAGGCGGATGAGGCTCTCGCGCTCCTGCTGCGATTTGCTCAGAAATTGTTCGGCGGCGGTTTTGATGCTCTCATCGTCGGAGCGCACCTTAATCTGTGTCACCGCCTCAACATTGACCGCCACGCCTTGCGTGGTGTAGAGGTCTTGTGAAGGAGCCACGTCGAACGACATCAATTCAAGTGAGAAGTCCTGCGCGCGCTGGATCATCGGCACGACCATTTTTGAGCCGCCGGTAATCACCTTCGTTCCGCCCAGGCCGTAGACGATCAACGCCTGGTTTGGCCCAACTTTGCGCAGCAATCGTCCTATCGTCTGGATCAGTGCGATGAGGACGATAAGGATGACGACGACTCCAACGATTACATAGAGGAGAAGAAGATTCATGGCATATTACTCCTTTGGTACATCTTTGCGTAATGCCAGTTGCGTACTGGCCGCGTCTGATTCCTCAAGCAGCGCCCGCAGCTTTGCAAGTTCGTCTTCCGAGGTCAGCGCGGCTGCTGCTTGACTGTCTCTCGTACTTTCTTCGTTGATAAAGTGTTCCCAGGTATCGACTTCCGCGATACCGTGCGAGTAGTTCAGCACCACCACTTCCTGGTCGCGTTCAATGAGTCTGCCGTCAATACTGTGCGCGGGGATGCTCTTGCGCATACCGCCGGGCGAAGTATAGAGGATTTCGCCGATACTGTTCTCCTTGATCGGAATGCTGACTTTACCCAGCAGCCCGGTGCGGTCTGAGACATCCTGCACGGTATTGGCCTCCCCGGACCCTAAGACGCGGCTCAGCAGGTAGAGTAAGGCTGTGGCTACCCCGAAGCCGCCAATTGCCGCTAAGATCAGTGTAAACGGCAACAATAAATTGGTCACATTATGGAAGACGTAGCCGAAGAAGCCAAATCCAAGCAGGAAGAGCATTATCGCGGTTGGATTGAGGAACATCCACAGCGTGGCGCCGAGACCATGTCCTCCATCCGTCTGCGTTGTGTGGGCATGGCTCGTTCCGTGCGCGGCGGCGCTGCCCGTGTGGCTGGCACCGGTATGCACGCCTGCATGGTGCGCTCCGCCGCCAACGGCGATATGGTGGATGCTCCCGTGCGTACCGATGTGGCCGTGTCCCAGATTTCCCAGCAGGGCTGTGACGATGAAAAAGAGAAATCCTAGCAGAAAACACGCAATAAACAGCAGCGAAAGAGGATCAGTGGCAATTCCCATCACCAGGCTCCTTTCTCCTCTGGCAAAGTTGCCGACCGCGTATGTGCGCGGTCGATGTACTCTAAGATGCTGATGATACTGGCGAGGGTTCCTGTAATGCCCAGGACGCAAGCCAGCGCGAGACAGAGCGGCGTGGCAGCTATGCCCGGCAGCGCCAAAAGTGGATACAGGTTGCTGCCGAAAAAGCTGGCGGCGCACAATCCGAGCGCGCTGGAGAGCAAGATGGCTGGCACGAGGACCGGGTAGCGCTCAAGCAGATAGCCGCGGCTGAGCGTCGGGAACAGCGGTTGGCAGGCGGCCGTCGCCTGGTCTTGCGTCATGTGTGGCTCCTTGCCGTGCAGGCTACTCTTCTCGTGCCTGCCGGAAAATAGTTCAAAGCTGGCCCTACGTTGATAGACGTATATTGATGGGAAACCTACAACGTTAATGATGACCATTTTGTTCATCAGGGAAAAGCGCCTCCACAAGGGCTGCTAACTGCTCTGCTGACAGGTACAATAATTGTTCAAAAAGGGCAAGATAGCGGCGCGGATCGTCAACACTGGCAAGATGCTGGAAAAACTGCTGTATATCCGCTTCGCCGCGCCACTCCTCGGCGCTGGAGATGATCCACATACCCAGGCGATCTCTGTGATTCTCTACGTCGGTCATCAGGTCGGTCTGATAGTCAGGCGGATCGCTGACAAGGTAGCCGGGATGGACTTTGAAGAAATCGGCCAGCAGATCACGGCTTGACGCGGTCAGGTGGATGCGCTTGCCGGCTTCAAGTTGTGAGAGATACGCCTGGCTGATGCTGACATGCAGTTCTTCTTGCATGGTCTTCACGACTTCGGTCTGTGTCATCGGGCGATTGAAGCCACGCAACTCTCCTTCGACGGCGCGGAGATGTTTCAATTTCTCGGCCAGGTTCATACGCTGCCCTCAATCGTTCTGTATTGCTGAAATGCTGACATAACTATTTGCTATATAGCAGTATAGCGTTTTGTTATGCTGTTGTCAAGAGGAGTTTTTGGGAGATTCCACTCACCATCATGAATATATTCTCTCCGTTCGGGCGTGTGCATTAGAGGAAATACCTTGTGGGTGTCAAGCGTAAGCTCAGGGTTAGCTTTGTCGAGCTTGCACCTGCTGCTCTTGCGTGTATAAGCTTATAGAGGTTAGAGTTGGAACAGGAAGCCAGAAAATGACAAAAAACCTGGCGCGGAAAGGAACTACTGTGCAGACACGACAATTTGGCAATATGGACATGCAGATTACGCCGATCGGCCTGGGAGCCTGGGCTATCGGCGGCGGAAACTACCGGTTTGGCTGGGGATCTCAGGACGATACAGAATCTATCGCTACAATCCAGCGCGCGCTGGATCTCGGCGTGAACTGGATCGATACAGCCGCGGTCTATGGGCTGGGACATTCTGAAGAGATTGTGGGAAAGGCGGTCAAGGATTGGTCTGGCTCGGATCGCCCCTACATTTTTACCAAATGCAGCCGCGTCTGGAACGAGAAGAAAGAAATATCCGGTAATCTCGATCCCCGATCAATACGGAATGAAGTTGAACAGAGCCTGCGGCGTCTCCAGGTAGACGCGATTGACCTCTACCAGATGCACTGGCCCGAACCTGATGCGGATATAGAAGAGGGCTGGGGCGCTATGGCGAAGTTGAAAGCCGAGGGCAAGGTACGTCATATCGGCGTCTCCAACTTCAAAGTGCGCCAAATGGAACGCATTCAGCAGATCGCGCCTATCGAGTCGCTGCAGCCGCCCTATTCAATCATCAGACCCGATATTGAGCGTGATGTCCTGCCCTATTGCCAGCAGCACAACATCGGCGTGATCGTCTATTCGCCGATGCAATCGGGCTTACTGACGGGTAAAATGACGCGCGAGCGCATCGCCGCTCTGCCCGGCGATGACTGGCGCAAGGGCAATCCAGAATTCCAGGAGCCGCGCCTCTCGCGCAATCTTGAACTGGTGGATTTGCTGACCGAGATTGGCTATCCGCATAACATGTCTTCGGGCGAGGTGGCGATTGCCTGGACGCTGCGCAACCCCGCTGTGACGGGGGCGATTGTGGGCGGACGTCACCCGCAGCAGGTCGAGGAAGTGGTCAACGCTGCTGAATTTCGCCTGAGCGACAGCGAATTGGCTCAGATTGCTACGTTCTTGCGCGAGCGTCCATAATATTGTAGGAACGTAAGTATCATTGAATAGGTGAATAGTATGGATATACCTGCATCTTTGATCCTGGCATTAGATGTCGGCACTTCTTCCACCCGCGCGCTGCTTTTCGACGCGGCGGGAGCGCAAGTACCCGGTGGCAAGGCGCAAGAAACCTGCACTCTGACCATTACAAGCGAGGGTGAGGTTTCGGTCGATGCCGATAAACTGGTTGCTGTGGTCGCTCAAACCATCGATCAGGCGCTGCAGCAGGCCGGAGCGCAGGCATTATCCATAGGCGCGGTCGCTGCCGATACCTTCTGGCACAGCCTCGTTGGGGTTGATGCTGATGGGCAGGCCGTCACGCCGCTGATCACCTGGGAGGATACGCGCCCGCGCCAGGCCGCCGCCGCGTTGCGCCGCCAACTGGACGAGGATGCCATTCACCGCCGCACGGGCGCGCGCCTGCACGCGAGCTACTGGCCGGCCAAACTGCGCTGGCTGGCGAGGACGCAGCCGGAGACCTTCAAACGCGCGGCGCAGTGGCTCTCGTTTGGTGAGTACCTGCACCGCAAACTGCTTGGGAAGTCGGTATGCAGCTTCTCGATGGCAGCGGGAACAGGGATGCTCGATATCAAGAAGCGCTCCTGGGACAGGCCATTGATGGAGGCGTTGGGCGTGCGGGACGAGCAGTTGCCCAGCATCGGTGATCTCTCTGAGAGTATTGAGGGACTCAGGCCGGAATATGCGCGGCGCTGGCCCGCGCTGCGCGACATCCCCTGGTTTCCCGCTATTGGCGACGGCGCGGCGGCCAATGTTGGATCCGGCTGCGTCGATGCGAATCGCTGGGCGCTCACGATTGGCACGTCGAGCGCCATCCGCGTGGTTGTGCCGCCGGAGCGGGTGGAACCGCCGCCGGGATTATGGCTGTATCTGCTGGATAGTCGCCGCGCTTTGTTGGGAGGCGCGCTCAGCGAGGGCGGCAACCTGTTGGCCTGGATGGGCGAGACGCTGCGCCTGCCGTCGCTCAAAGACGCGGAACCGCAGGTTGCCGCGCTGCCTCCCGATGGGCATGGACTGACCATCTTGCC
>DATLSW010000234.1:0-3358 GCA_035533955.1 Ktedonobacteraceae bacterium
AATAGACGTATCGCCTGGTTTGATAAACGCGAACAGGTCGCGCGGCGCTGGCTGTGCAGCGGCGCGGCGTGTAATCTCTGCTAGCGGTACTTCTGTCTTGCGCTGTTCAAGGTCAAGGCGCGTTTGTGTCACAATGCGATCAAGAAACATGGTTTTTTCTCAGCATTTACGGCTTGTTGTATTCAATTTCATAATCTGGTCCCTACGCGAATTGGCGGGTGCAAGCGATCACATCATCCAGCTTTTGTCTGGCTTTGCCTTCGCGCAAGGTCGCCCGCGCTACTTTGACGCCCTCGCGCAGCGAGTTGACCTGTTCGTTTGCCAGCAGGGCCGCGCCCGCGTTGAGGCAAAGCATATCGGAGGCGGGATGCTCGCGATACTTGCTGAGCAGGTCGCGCAGCAGGGCGGCGTTGTAGGCCGGGTCGCCGCCCTGGAAGACCTGGCGGTCGCTGGCGCGCGTCAGGCCCACCTCTTCCGGCGTGATGGTGTATTCGCGCAGTTCCTGGCCGTGGCGCACTTCGCAGATGCGCGTCGGCGCGCTGAGCGAGCATTCGTCGATGCCATCCTCACCGTGAATGATCAGAGCGTGCTGGCAGCCGAGGCGCTGCAGCGCCTCGCCCATCTTGCGCAGCAGCGAGCCGTCAGCCACGCCAAGCAACTGGTAGCGCGTGTGGGCGGGATTGGTGAGCGGCCCCAGGATGTTGAAGATGGTGCGGATGCCGATCTCGCGGCGCGCTGGCCCGACATGCTTCATAGCCGGATGGTAGGTCGGAGCGAACATGAAGCCGAAACCGACTTCTCGCACGCAGCGCGCTACCTGTGCCGGTCCCAGGTCGATCTTCGCGCCCAACGCTTCCAGCACGTCCGCGCTGCCGCAGCGGCTGGTGGCCGATCGATTGCCATGCTTGGCGACGGCTGCTCCGGCGGCGGCGGCCAGGATACCGGCCGCCGTCGAGACGTTGAACGTTCCCGCGCCGTCGCCGCCCGTCCCGCAGGTGTCCAGCGCGTGCGCGGCTACCTGTGAGTCAAGGTGAACCTGCACGGCTTTTTCGCGCATCACGCGCGCCATGCCCGCGATCTCCGGCACGGTCTCGCCGCCCGGACGCAGGCGCAGCGCCGTCAAAAACGCGCCCATCTGTGCAGGTGTCGCCGTGCCGGTCATAAGCTCCTCCATCACACCCTCCGCTTCGTCCTCGCTGAGCGTGGCTCCGGCGGCCAGGTGCGCTATCGCTTCGCGTATCATGTTGACCCTCTCCTTTGATGAGCGCAATGATGAGATTACGCTCCTATGGCTAACTGCGATCCTGTCAAGAAATTACGTAACAATTGCTTGCCGTCAGGCGTCATGATTGATTCTGGGTGAAATTGCACGCCCTCGACTGGATGAGTGCGATGGCGCAGGCCCATAATCAATCCGTCTGCCGTCTCGGCAGTGATCTCCAGTGCGTCCGGGAGAGTAGCGCGCTCGACGATGAGGCTGTGATAGCGATTGGCTGAGAACGGCGCGGGCAGTTCGCTGAGAACGCCCTGCCCGTGATGATAAATCAGGCTGCTTTTGCCGTGCATCGGCTCCGGCGCGCGGATCACTCTGCCGCCGTAAACCTGCCCGATAGCCTGATGTCCCAGGCAGACGCCCAGTAAGGGTATGCTCGACCCAAACTGCCTGATAATTTCGCACGAGAGGCCCGCTTCATTGGGCGTGCATGGCCCCGGCGAGATGACGATCTGCTCAGGCCGCATGGCCGTGATCTCTGCTATGCTCAATTGGTCGTTGCGCCGCACGGTGATCTGCGCGCCCAACTCAGCCAGGTATTGATACAGGTTGTAGGTGAAACTATCGTAATTGTCAATCAATAAGAGCATATGGTTCTCCTTTCACCTGTCTCTGTTCGTCGGCGATGCGTTCGGCTTCGTCGAGGGCGCGTAATAGAGCCTGGGCTTTGTTCAAGCTTTCCTGGTATTCGGCGCCGGGGTCGGAGTCCGCGACCACGCCGCAGCCTGCCTGTACATACGCTCGACCGCTCTTGATGACCATTGTGCGCAGGGCGATGGCTGTCTCCTGGTTGCCGGAGTGACTGAAATAGCCGACTGCTCCAGCATAAACGCCGCGCTGTTCGCCCTCAAGTTCGCTGATGATCTCCATCGCGCGTATCTTGGGCGCGCCGGTGACGGTTCCCGCCGGAAAGCCCGCGCGCAGCGCGTCATACGGCGTCCTATCCTCTCGTAACGTCCCTGTCACGTTGGAGACAAGATGCATAACATGCGAATAGCGTTCGATGCCGAGCAGTTCCGTGACCTGCACGCTGCCAGTAGTCGTGACTTTGCCGACGTCGTTGCGCGCCAGATCCACCAGCATGATATGTTCAGCCTGCTCTTTGGGATCGTGCTGCATCTCTGCGGCAAGCTGTTCATCTCGCTGTCGATCAGCACCGCGCGGGCGCGTACCTGCGATGGGGCGGATCGTGACCTCGCCCTCTTCAAAGCGTACCAGCAGTTCTGGCGACGCGCCGACGATCTGGAAATCGTCGAGGTTGAGGTAGAACATGTACGGCGACGGATTGATAGCTCGCAGGGCGCGATAGACCGTGAATGGCGCGGCGTTGACATGCCTGCTCAGGCGCTGCGACGGCACAATCTGGAAAGCGTCGCCCGCGTGGATATAGTCAACGGAGCGGCGCACCATCTCCTCGAATGCTGCCCGCGTGCGATTGGATGTGATTTGCAGCGCGGCGGCGTCCCGGCACGGCTCAGGTTCTGGCGGCAAGCGCATGGGCTGGCGCAGGCGATTTTGAATATCGTTCAGGATAGCGACGCCGCGCCGGTATTCGGTCTCCAGGTCGGGCGCATCCAGGTGCAGGTGCGTCACAATGCGCGCGCGATGTTTGACGTGATCGAAGACCAGCACGGTCTCTGTGAAGCAGAAGACGGCGAGCGGCAGGCCGAGCGGGTCGCCTTCAGGCACGGGCAAATGCTCGAAGCGCGATGCCGCCTCGTATGAGAGGTAGCCTACCGCGCCGCCGTGGAAATACGGCAACTCGTCGGTAGATTGTTCGTCCGGCGCGATCAAGCGGTACTGGCCCAATTCGTCCTCGACCAGTTGCAGAGGGTCGTGGCAGGGGATGGTAATCGGCGCAATTATCATTACCTCTCTCCCAGAGAGGCTGTCTCCCTCGGAGAGGCTTTGCGCTGCCATGTCGTCATTATCCTGTTTGTAGTGCAGCGTTGCCGTCTCGCCGTGGTGGACGCTCACCAGGTAGGGATCGATGCCGATGAACGAGTAGCGGCCCACGCGCTCGCCACCAGTGACGCTTTCCAACAAGAAGCTATACGCGCCGCGCGCCGTCTTGCAATAGGCCGA
>DATLSW010000235.1:0-3532 GCA_035533955.1 Ktedonobacteraceae bacterium
CATCAACACTATCAAACTGTTGGTACGGTTTTTCGGTGCTGGGCAGGCGTTTCCAACGCGCCAGGCGCTGCATAGCCCGATCCAATCGCACCTTTGAGCGCAGGCGCACTACCAGCAGCGCGCCCAGGAAGACCGTTTGTACGACGCCTTCGGCGGCGGCAGCCAGCGGGATCGCCAGGATCACATGGTTGCCCGTCAGAGTATGCATCAAGAAGACGAGCAGCCCCCAGTGCGCCGCTACGCCGAGAATAGTAGCGACCAGCGGAGGTTTCGCATCCTGCATGGCATAGAAGATCACGACAAGCAGTGTCCCTATCGTCAGAGCAGGCAGAGCGAAGGCATAGCCGAGCAGCGCCGTGCTGGTCAGCGCGGTAGCATGTTTGCCGAACGCGCCGTGCTGGAAGAGCAGGTGAATGATCGGTTTCCCAAAGAGATAGAGCATAAGCGACGCTACAATGCTCAAAATGAACGCGCCGCTCAGCAGTTTGATGATGACGCGGCGCAGGCGTTCGTAGCGGCGAGCCGTCACCAGCGCGGCCATCGTCGGCAGAGCAGCCTGTCCGATGGCGACGGCGAAGAGTGTTTGCGGGAACGAAAAAAGCAGGTGCGCGTTGTGGGCCGCCGCGAGGCTGGCATGCTGCGGCATAAATGAGATGAACGCCGTATCGATAATGAAGCCGACGGAGGCAACGGCCACCATCAGGACGTTGGGCGCGAGCAGGCGCAGCACGTCGCGCAGCGCCGGATAGCGGATGTTCCAGAAGAAACTATAGCGCGCCCCGCGCCTGACCAGTCCCGGCAGCAGCACCAGCACCTGGATCACCGCCGAGCCGACCACGCCCCACGCCGGACCATAAATGCCCAGTTTGGGAAACGCCATCGTGCAGAGCAAGCCAATAATGATGCCCACGTCGTAGAGCGCGATGGAGAGCGCGGGCAGGATGAACTGGCGCTTCGTTGCGAGAATCGCCGTCGCGACCGTGCCGAGACCGAGGATCAACGTCTGGAGCAGCATGATGCGCGTCAGCGAGGTCGTCAGCGCCTGTTCGGCAGGCGGATAGCCGGGAACAAGCAGTTTGGAGACAAAGACAGGCGCGATCAATTCGGCGATCAACGCCAGCGCGCTCAGCGAAATCAGCAAGATATTGAAGACAAGGCTGGCAAGACGCCACAGTTCGCGCTGCCCGCGTTGCTCTTCGTGCGAAAGAAAGACAGGAACCAGGGCGTGTACCAGCGCGCCGCCCGCGATCAGATCAAACAGCGTCTCAGGCAAACGCACGGCGGCAGTATAGGCATTGGCAGCCAGGCCCACGCCGAACAGGTAATTGAAGAGGATCTGGCGGATCGCGCCCAGACCCTTTGAAGCGCAGTACGCCGCCATGAGCAGCAGCGCCGCTTCGGTGATGCTGAAACGCCGCAGAGAGAACGCGCCTCGCCCCGGCAGAAACCGCCTGGGATCAAGGCGAAACGCGCCGCTCAACCAGCGTTCGCGCCTCCTCGCGGATGTGGCAATGGCGCTTTCCGCCGCGCCTGACACCGCCGCTTCCGATCGATCAGAAGTAGCGACCGTTGCCGATGTCTTCGTTGCGTCTTCTGACGTGTGCGAAATGATCGTTCTCTCTTTCTTGCAAGCGATAGTAGCCGAGGTCATCCCTGCCATGATTATAGCAATCGCTGCATATAGAGACGAAAATTTGCATCAGAAGGCGGACATTATCCCCCAAAAGGACTATGATCTGACATCTACACAACCCCACATTCGCGCGGGTATGGGTTGCGTGGATATTAGATCGGCGCTAACCGCTCAGCCAGATATTTCAGGCTCAATGGATAGCGATATTCGATGGCGCTGTGCGTGCCGTCGAACAGCTCGAAGAAGACATCAGTCACGCCGACGCGGGCCAGGGCATCGCGAAAAGCGGTGGCTCCGAGGTCCAGGAAAAACTGATCGTGGTTGCCGGCGTCAATGTAAATGGCCTTCATCGTGCGCAGCGACTCGGCATGATGGGGAACCATGCGCACGGGATCATACGCCAGCCAGCGCGCCCACACGTCGGGGATAAGTTCGCCGGTCGCCGTATTGAAGGGCAGATGCACCGTGCCGTCCGGGTCAGCGGAATAGCAGGCAGCCATGCAATAAGCGTTGAGCAGTTCAGAATCGCTGTTCTTCGTAAAGGCCAGGCGGCGGCGAAAATCCTCCCAGAAGTTTTCAAACGAACCGGCATAGTGGTCGCGCAGGGAGCGCACGGCCTTCGGAAAATCTTCCAGGTAACAGACCTCGAAGAGCGCGTCTCCGGCGTGCGTCGCCAGGCCGCCCCACAGATCGGGCCGCAGCATGGGCGTGACCATCGCTCCGTAGCCGCCACTCGACTTGCCCGCGATGCCGCGATGCTCGCGCTTCGCCAGCGTGCGATAATGGGCATCGACCCAGTGAACGATCTCGTCGCACAAATAAGTATGGTAGCGACCCGTGGCAGGCGAATCGAGGAACTGGCTGCCGCCGTAGGATGTCCAGCAATCGACCCAGACCAGGATACAGGGCGGCGCTTCGCCGTTGGCAAAAAGCTCGTCGGCCATCTCCGGGAAATTCTTCCTGAACGCCGAGCGGTTGCGCCACATATCAAGCTGACCCGTGAGACCCTGTATCTGGTAGATGGTCGGGTAGCGCCGCTGCGGATCGTCGTCATAGCCCGGCGGCAAATAGACCCACAGGGGCCGCTTGTACGGGTCATTCAGAGCATTGCCTTTGAGAACGTCGCTTTCAAAAACGATCTCGTCATAACGCCCATGATACTCAATAGACCAGGGATACATCGTGCATACTCCTTGTTTTTCGTCAGACAGTGATTGCTTAGCTTGTATGATATCATAGATTTGTGCGCGAGCGCGAAATGACAAACATATTTCGCCATAATTTCTGGATTGAAAGGCAGCATTTCATGGCATCGCTACTGATTCAGCACGCGGATATGATCGTGTCGATGGACGATGACGATAGACGCTGGGAGGATGGAGGCATCTACGTCGAGGACAATGTGATCCGGCAGATTGGGCCGACAGATCAGTTACCGCAGATGGCGGATCGCGTCGTCAACGCGCGAGATATGATCATCCTGCCCGGACTGGTGAATACGCATCATCACTTTTATCAAACCCTGACGCGCAACCTGCCAGCGGCGCAGGACGCCAACCTGTTTCACTGGCTGCGCATCCATTACCCGATCTGGGCGCGTCTCACGCCCGAAGCCATTTACGTCAGTACAAAAACTGCGCTGGCCGAGTTGATGCTGTCCGGCTGCACGACGTCGAGCGACCACACCTATATCTGGCCGAACGGCGCGCGCATCGATGATCAGATTCAAGCCGCCTCCGAGATGGGCTTTCGCTTTCACGCCGCGCGCGGCTCCATGTCCGTCGGCGAAGCGCAGGGCGGGTTGCCGCCCGACAGCGTGGTCGAGCGGGAGGACGCGATCCTGCGCGACTCGCGGCGCGTCATCGAACAATACCACGACGCGAGCCGCTACTCTATGCT
>DATLSW010000236.1:0-6090 GCA_035533955.1 Ktedonobacteraceae bacterium
CCCATGATCACGATATGCTGGCCGCGCTGCATCAGTTGATCATCTTGCAAACGCTGATCGACCTCGCGTATCAGCTCTTCCGTCGAGCCGCGCAGGCCGATACAACGCGGCCAGACGCCCCACCACAAGGCAAGCTGGCAGTAGATGCGCTCCGAAGGTGTATAGGCGATGATCGGGACGCGCGGGCGATCTTTGGAGATGAGACGCGCGGAAGCGCCGGAGCGCGTAAATACGACGATGGCCTGGACGCTGGCCTCTTCGCTGAGGGCGCGAGCGGCATGACTGACGGCGTGTTCCTGTGTCAGGCGCTTGCACTGCGGCTGGCGCGCCGTGCGACCGTCAGCCTCGGTCTCCTGGGCGATTCGCACCATCATCTGTACCGCTTCGATGGGATAGCTCCCTGTCGCAGTTTCCGCGCTCAGCATCACGGCGTCCGTGCCATCGAGTATAGCATTGGCAACATCGCTGGCTTCGGCGCGCGTCGGGCGCGGGTTGGTGATCATCGACTCCAGCATCTGCGTCGCGGTAATTACCGGCAAACCCAGGTCATTGCAGCGGTTGATGATGCGCTTCTGGATGAGCGGCACTTTCTCCGGGGCCATTTCGACTCCCAGGTCGCCGCGCGCCACCATGACGCCATCCGTGACGGCCAGTATCTCATCAAGATGATCGACGGCCTCCGGCTTCTCCAATTTGGCAATCACCGGAATGATGCGCTGCCCCTCTTTGCCGCCTGCCTCGGCCTGATATTGCTGGATCAGGCGTTTGGCTTCCACCACATCGCCCGGCTTGCGCACAAAGCTAAGTGCGACATAGTCCACGCCGTGCTGTACGCCAAAGTACAGGTCTTCGCGATCCTTCTCGGTCAAAGCGGGTGCGCTGACGGCCACGCCAGGAAGATTGATGCCCTTGTGTTCTTTCAACAAGCCGCCATGCACCACCTGGCAGCGTATATCGGTCGCGCCAGTATCCAGCACGCGCAGTTCGATCAAGCCATCATCCAGGAGAATACGGTCGCCAGCTTTGACGTCCTGTGGCAACGGTTGGTACGTGGTGGCGATAGTATGGGCATCGCCAATGATGGAGCGCGTAGTGATGGTCACGGTCGCGCCGTCAGCCAATGTGACAGGCTGGCCGCCCTGCAACTGGCCGGTGCGAATCTTCGGCCCTTGCAGGTCTTGCAAAATGGCTATCGGACATTGCAGGCGCGCGGCAATCTCACGAATGTGCTCGATAGCGGCGGCATGATCGTCGTGCGTGCCGTGCGAGAAGTTAAGGCGCGCGACATTCATACCCGCGCGCATCAGTTGTTCGAGGCGTTCTTCACTATTCGTCGCCGGGCCAATAGTACAGACAATTTTTGTGCGGCGCATGAATCACCTCAATCTATTCTCTTAACGAGCAGGCTTGAGCGACGGCAAAAGAGCGCGCTCCAGCCACACCTGGGCGGTTGTCCACAAAACGCGCGCGCCGAAATAGCCGAGCGCGAGGCCGCACAGCGCGTTAATCCAGCGAAACAAGGACGGGCGAATCCAGCGGCGCCCCCAGCGAATGACGGCGCTGATGCCGATACACCAGATGACACAGCCGAAGAAAAACCCGCCGATGAAGAAGACGAACTGCACGCCCACCATGCCGGAAGCGACAACGCCGCTGCCCAGACCCGACCAGAATGCGAAACCGGCGGGATTTGCCAGCCCGAAGATCAGGCCGGTGGCGAAGTCGCCGCGCGAGGAAGACGCGGCAGCCTTTGACGGCACAGCACGGCGAACAAAGGCTTCGTGGAGCGCGAGCCAGGCCATACGCAGCAGGAAGAAACCGCCGACGATGCCCAGGATGATCTGGAATTCGAGGTGCTGCGCGAGAATGGTCACGCCTGCCAGAGCCAGCAGCGCCCACAGCGAGTCGCCAAGCAGCGAGCCAGTTTCAACCAGCAAGGTAGAATGTGAGCCGTGCGTGATGCCGCGCCGCAGCGCCTCAGTATTGACGACGCCGGGCGCGGCGGCATAGGCGATGCCCAGTCCAATAGCGGTAACGATGAATGCAAATGGCATAATTGGGTAATCCTTTTTACGGATAGCTATCAGGCTGCTTGCTACTTTTTGCAGCTTCTGCCATAAAGACAGCATATTCCTGATCAGTTAACTGTACTATCACCTGGCTCATTGATATATCCTCCAACGCGGGCTTGGAGTAGAGAAATTCCGATTGTAGTATAACATACCGGCCACTGTTTGCATCTGATAGGCTGAGATCTGGCGCGTATAACGTCTTGACAGAACCAGGACTGTAGGCTAAAATGACAGGGAAGCCGCCCTTGTAGCTCAGTGGATAGAGCGTCTCCCTCCGAAGGAGAAGGTCACAGGTTCAAATCCTGCCGGGGGCATTCTATCCCATACTCTTCTGCCCTTCTCCCGGCTACATGCTCCTCTAACATCCCTTCCTGGTTCGCACAAACGTGGCTGAATATGAGAGAATAGCAGTACAAGCTACCATCAATATGATAGGAGACGATCACTGTATGTTACTTGCCGGTGATATCGGAGGGACCAAAACCCGCCTTGCCATTTACTCGTCCAGGGATGAGTTGCGCAAGCCTGTCCTGGACGCGACATTTCCCAGCGCGCAATACCATAGCCTGGAAGACCTGGTTCACGCCTTTTTGAAGAAGGCCGATGAGAAATTGCACATTGATCGAGCCAGCTTCGGCGTAGCCGGGCCGATCCTGAAGAGCCAGGCCAGGATTACCAATCTGCCCTGGGTCATGGATGAGCGGCAGTTGGAAAAATCGCTCAACATTCCATCCGTCAGCCTGCTCAATGATCTGGACGCGATGGCTCACGCGGTGCCGTTTCTGGATGTGTCCGAACTATACACGTTGAATGCTGGTCAGCCAAAATCAGGAGAAACGCTCGCGCTGATTGCTCCCGGTACCGGTCTGGGCGAAGCCTTCTTAACGTGGGACGGCAACCATTTTCGGACGCATCCCTCTGAAGGCGGACACGTCGAATTTGGGCCAACCAACGAGATCGAGATCAGGCTGCTGCTCTTCTTACT
This sequence comes from Ktedonobacteraceae bacterium, assembly GCA_035533955.1. Taxonomy (GTDB): domain Bacteria; phylum Chloroflexota; class Ktedonobacteria; order Ktedonobacterales; family Ktedonobacteraceae; genus CADDZH01. The sequence continues at coordinate 3,058 of DATLSW010000236.1, forward strand.
CAAACGCTATCCGCATGTGAGCTACGAACATCTGTGTTCTGGCATCGGATTACCCAACATCTACGAGTATCTACGCAATCGTTCCCCCAACAAAGAACCGGCCTGGTTCAGCAAGCAGCGCACCACGGCGAACGATCTTACCCCACTCATTATCGATGGCGCGGTCAAGCAAGGCGATGATTGCCCTCTTTGCGTCGATGCGCTCAATCTATTTGTCTCGATCCTGGGCGCCGAGGCCGGGAACCTGGCGCTCAAAGTGATGGCGACCGGCGGCGTCTATATCGGCGGCGGCATCCCGCCGCGCATCCTGCCGCAGCTTGAGAACGGCCTGTTCATGCAAGCGTTTCGCAGTAAGGGACGCCTATCCTCCGTTCTCGCCGATATCCCCATCTATGTGATCATGAATACGAACCTGGCATTGCTCGGTGCGGCCTATCATGGCTTTGAGAAAAGCCACGCGGAAGAGTGAGGACACACCATTAACACTGTGAGAGAGAGAATAGCGCGAGGCATTTACACGCTATTCTCTCCCTCCAAGTTTCGCCCCATGAACTTCGTCTTCCGAATATTGTCTCATCCCAGCAGCATGTTTTTCGGCCTGGCATCACGATGAATCAGACGCTGATCGCGAGCATAGGGCTTGCACAATCTTGACAATTATAGTATACTTGTTCTAAGTTCATTTGTAAGATCATTGGTGAGGTACGTCATGGATAGACCAGAAACTAGCCCCGGCATTACCGTTATCTTGCCGCAGGCGCTGCGCGCTCAGGCGGGCAACCGCAAAGCGGTAACAGTGTCAGGTCGTACTATACGCGACATCATCGCCGCGCTCGACCATGACTATCCCGGCATGAAATTTCATCTGTGCTATGAAACAGGTGAACTGCGTCCCTTCGTTAATCTTTTCCTCGACAGCAAAAACATCCGCTATCTACAAGGGCTTGAGACGCCGGTAGAGGATAGCGCAACCATCCACATCTTACCGTCGGTGGCCGGCGGCTAGCTGCACGGGCGCACTGCACTGCGCCCCTACGTTCCATAAAGGACAATCTTATGGAAGGAGATTGCTCATGAGCAAAACGTATGCAAAAGGCACGGTACTGGTTCTGGTCGGCACAAAGCGCGGCCTATTTCTGCTTTCTTCGCGCGACCGCGAGCGGTGGGACATCGAGGCTACCGCGCTACAGGGACGGCGCATCTTTTACGCCATTCTTGATCAGCGCGCCGGTCGCCGTATGTTCGCCGCCGAAAATGGCGATTTCTTCGGAACTTTTGTCCGCTATAGCGACGATTTTGGGCAAACATGGCAAACGCCGGAACAGGGCATACAGTTCGCGGAAGAGAGCGGCGAGAAACTGGAAAACATCTGGACTATCGAGGCCGGACGCCAGAGCGAACCCGGCACGCTCTACGCCGGCATTGATCCTGCGAGCCTGTGGGTCAGCGTCGATAACGGTGAACATTGGCACGCAAATGCTGGCCTGCTGAATCATCCCACGCGCAAAACCTGGCAACCAGGAGCCGGCGGCCTTTGCCTGCACACGATTATCGCCGACCCGACCAATTCCCAACGCATGTGGGTAGGCATCTCCGCCGTCGGCTGCATGAGAACCGACGACGGCGGAGAAAGTTGGGTTTTCGCCAACAAAAATACGCGCGCGGGTTTCCAGCCGGATATATATCCCGAATATGGGCAATGCCTGCACCGTATGTTACAACATCCCACAAACCCGGATATCCTCTACCAGCAAAACCACTGCGGCATTTACAAAAGTCTCAATGCCGGTGACGACTGGATCGACATTCAGCACAATCTGCCCTCCGAGTTCGGCTTCCCCATCGCATTAGATGCCCAGCATCCCGATACCGTCTTCGTCATCGTCGAAAACGGAGAAGGCCGCAACAACTTCGGCGATCAGTTTACGGTCTACCGCACCGACGACGGCGGCGAGCAATGGCAATCTTTAACCGAAGGGCTGCCGACAGGACACGGCGTGCGCCTGGGCGTGCTGCGCCACGGCATGTGCGCCGACGCGCTCGATCCCTGCGGCGTGTACGTGGGTACAAACACGGGTCAGGTTTTCGCCAGCCATAATCGCGGCGACTCCTGGCAACTCATCGCCGATTTCCTGCCCGCCGTGTACTCAGTCAAGACATTTGTGGTAGAATAGCAAGCAATTAAAGTAGACCTGCCGGAGGATTTTCCGGCAGGTCAAAGTCGATGGATTCGTCGCAGAACCGTTCAAGCTTCTCCACGACCGCCAGGTGTGCTGGATGAGGATGGTGCGCCTGCAAGTGCGCCTCATCGCAAAAATGCATGATGACGCCATATTTGTAGCCATGGTGGTAGGCGCTGCGGTTCTTGCCCACCGAGACCGCCTGTAGACCAGGGATGATGGCTTGCAGCGATTTGATAGAATCAAAGAGCGATGCCATCTCTTCGTCCGTCGTCCCGGCTTTCGGCTTGAGAAGAACAACATGGGTCATCATCGCTCTGCTCCCTTGTAGCTCTCCATCTGAGATTTCTGTAGGGGGCGTAAGGCTCTGCCCCGCCCGCGTATGATTCCGGCAACGGGCGAGGCAGAGCCTTACGCCCCTACGGAGCGGCACATTTCTCCTCAGAGATAGAGACATCCTTGCTCGTTCATACGTTTATAGAGGGTAGTATAGCATACTGTTTGAGCCATTGTAGGAAAAGAAAAAACTCGTATGGAAGATACTCAATCGATAGAACGCTATCTCCAGGTCGTACCAAAAGCCGAACTGCATGTTCACCTGGAGGGCTCGATTCGACCTGCGACACTGCTGACGCTGGCGCAGCGCAATGGCGTCATTTTGCCAGCCTCAACGCTCGATGAGATACGCGAATGGTTCCGCTTTCGCAATTTTCCGCACTTTATAGAGGTCTACACCGTACTTTCAAGCTGCCTGAAAACCGTAGAGGATTACGAATTGATCGCCTACGAGTTTGGCGCGGAAATGGCGCGCCAGAACGTGCGTTACGCCGAGGTCACCTTCTCGCCGAGTACG
>DATLSW010000237.1:0-8371 GCA_035533955.1 Ktedonobacteraceae bacterium
GGAAATCTCCGCTCCACACATTGACATAGCCATTCGTCAATATCACATATTCATTCTGGGCATTCGTATAGTTCGGCTTACTTCTCTCACCGCTGCCGTCTAATACGAGTACCAGCGGGTACTTTCGATGAGGATTGTAGCTCTGTGGAATGTAGAGATAATAGGGGAGAGATCCCTGCGCACCCTTGAAGGTATGTTCCGTATAACCATCATAAGGGTAATAGGCAGTCTTTGACAATTGCGGCGGCGTTGGAGTTGGCCGCGGCTTCGCCGTCGGCGTTGGCGCAACAAATGCCGACGTGACCAGGTGTCCCCCCACGCCATAAGCTATAATGCCAACAAGCGCTGCAATACAAACGATCATTACGCCGATATAGAGTCTGGTGAACCACACAGAAGTCTTCTTCATTGCAAACTTTCCTGCGCAAAATCATAATTTTATATGGTTTGAAACGGTTCAGAAATACTACAGTAACGCCCTTGCCAGATTCTGCTATCCGCGCAATTTCAGCTTCTTTCCAGCAATTTGTGCTACTCTTTTCTAGAGGTTGCGATAAAATGGCATGTCGCGACGTAATACTGATATGACTTCTTTGGGGGCGCGATTCATAGCGCCGCTACTGGTAATTTGACGCAAACGTGGTACACTATGTGTATTCATATGTGTTGCTGTACCTTAGATGAGCCAGGTTAAGTCAAATCACACTGTAAAACTTCTAATAGTAGAGTGGGGAGAAATGCATCTATGCAATCTGCTCAAGACCTCGCGACCGCCGTTCAACGAGTGATCGGCAACGTTGAAAAAGTCATTGTTGGGAAAGGTGAAGCTGTTGCATTCAGCCTCATCGCGGTGATTTGTCGCGGACACGTTCTTATCGAAGATGTGCCGGGCGTGGGCAAAACGGTGCTAACGAAAGCCATTGCGCGCTCCATTGGCTGTACATTCAAGCGCATCCAGTTTACGCCCGACCTGCTGCCCAGTGATGTCACCGGCGTTTCGATCTATAACCAGAAAACGGGCAATTTCGAGTTTCGTCCCGGCCCAATCCTGGCCCAGATTGTGCTATCCGACGAGATCAATCGCGCCACTCCAAAGACACAGTCCGCGCTGTTGGAAGCGATGGAAGAGAGCCAGGTGACAGTCGATGGTATCTCATATCAACTGCCGCAGCCGTTTATGGTGATGGCGACGCAAAATCCCATCGAATACGAAGGAACGTTCCCATTGCCGGAAGCGCAGCTTGATCGCTTTATGATGAATATCAGCCTGGGCTATCCTAAACCCGCAGACGAGATGAACATACTGGATAGTCAGCAGCACCATCACCCTCTGGACGACCTCGAGCAGATCATGACTGCCGAGGAACTGATTCAGATTCAGCAGCAGGTGCGCGCCATTCATGTCGATCCCTCGATTCGCGAATATATCGTAGCGATCACCAACGCGACACGCGGCCATGCCAACATCTACCTGGGGGCCAGCCCGCGCGGCTCACTGGCGCTGTTTCGCGCGGCGCAGGCGCTGGCAGCCATGCGCGGGCGCGGCTATGTCATTCCTGATGACGTGAAGTTACTGGCAAAACCGACGCTGGCGCACCGTATGATTGTAACTCCGGCGGCGCGCGTCCGCTCGATTACCTCAACCGCCATCCTGGAAGAAATCCTGGAAGCAGTACCCGTACCCGGCGCGTGGGTCGGTGGCGGAAAGGGGCGCTGAGCAATGCGGCCCTGGCAAGCGATACTCTTAATCCTGGTCCTGTTCTTTTTCGCCGTCAGCAGCGGATGGAGCGTTCTCTACAAGCTGGCCTATGTGCTGCTGGCGCTCTTCATCCTCTCCTGGCTGTGGGCGCGCTACAGCTTGCGCAAAATGGCCTTTCATCGCAACGCGACGATGGGCCGCGTGCAGGTAGGCGACACGTTCGAGGAACGACTCATGCTGGACAATATCAGCGTGATGCCGAAATTGTGGGTGCAGGTCGCTGACGGCTCGACACTGCCCGGCCATCGCGCCGGTTACGTGGCGACAATGGGCGGGCGCAAGCGGGCCATGTGGAAGGCGCGCACCATCTGCAAAAGACGCGGGCGTTTCCAACTCGGCCCCGTCACAGCTACCAGCGGCGATCCGTTCGGCCTGTTCCGCCGCCAGATCATGCTCTCTGGATCGCACGAACTGCTGGTGATGCCGCGCGTATTGCCGATAGCAAATTTCGCGCTCTTCACCGGCGGCTTGCCAGGCAAAGGTCGCAGCTCGCGCCGCGCCCTACAAGCCACAACCAACGCGACCACTATCCGCGACTACTTCCCTGGTGACGCGCTCAGCCGCATTCACTGGCGTTCCAGCGCGCACTTTAGCAAGTTAATGGTCAAGGAATTTGATCTCGATCCAGCAGTGGACGCGTGGATTTTCCTCGATCTGCATGACGAGGTGCAGGCGGGCGAGGACGAGCAGTCCACCGAGGAATATGGAGTGACGATCGCCGCCACTATTGCCACCTACCTCTTGCGCCAGGACCTTTCTGTCGGTATGATTGTTAATACAGACAAACGGGAAATGTTGTCTCTCGATCGCGGCGACCGGCAAATCGAAAGGACACTCGAACTATTAGCGGTCGTCACAGCTGGCCCAGGCCCAGACCTGAAAGAGGCGCTGGCGCTGGACGCGATGCATTTTGGTCGGAATACCGTCGCGATTATCATCACACCGTCGAACTCGCGCGACTGGCACGAGGGCATTAAGCATTTGCAACGGCGCGGCGTTCAGGTAGCAGTCGTGGGATTAAACGCGGCTTCATTTGATAACAGTCCGCCAGATGAAGATATGCTGGCGCTGCTTGAAGGAGCTGGCGTATCCGTGATGCGTGTCACATGCGGCGAGCCGCTGGCGAGCGTACTTGAATACGGTTCCGCGGCATCATACGCGCTGCTACGAAGGTAGGTGTCACCATGAGCGAAGCTGCTGTCGAGCAACTAGCAAAGATCATCTCTGAACCGCGCCCCGGCAGAGGGAACAACGAACCCTCGCCGCTGCGCAGGCCAGCTATCCAGATTCGCCTTCACCTGGACGAGGGGTGGTTTTCCTTGATTTTGGTAGCTGTCGTGGTATACAGTACGATCTGGTCGATCCAGGTAGCCGGTTGGGTCAGTCATCTTAATATTCTTGCCTGGACTACGGCGCTCGGCCTGATTCTGGGGGTTGTGGCCGCCAAGCAAAGCCGCTTGCCGCGCTACATCATCCATCCTCTGGCGATCCTCATCGCCTTGCTTCTGGCCTTCTGGCAGACCTCCGGGGCGTTCTATGACGCCAGCGCCATCGGGCTACTGCATGGCATCGAGCGCTGGTTTTTTGGCATCCTGGCCGGCGGCAATGGCGAAGACGATTCGATCTTCCTGCTGTTCATTACTGCCCTCAGCTTCTTACTCGCCTACAGCAGCGCGTGGCTCGTCTACCGCACGCGCAACCCCTGGCTTATGATCGTCGCCAACGCGGTCGTTCTGCTGATCAATCTGAGTAATCTCGATCCCGGCTTCGTGATTTTCCTGGTGGTGTTTCTGCTGGCCTCACTACTGCTCGTCCTGCGCTTCAATCTCTACGAGTCAGTGAGACTTTGGCGGCGGCAAGGGTTGCGCTACGCCGACGATCTGGGATGGGACGTAATGCAAGCCGGGGCCATTATCTCGATTGCGATTCTGATCGTCTCATGGTTCCTGCCGTATGGATACACGAACCCACTGGCCTCGCAAATCTGGAATCTCAATGGCAACCCGATTGTCCAATTGGAAAACACCTGGAATCGCATCGTCTCGTTGGACGGCGGCGCCAACGCCTCTAATCACGGCAACTTCCGCGACACCCTGGTGCTGGGCGGCAACCCCAACTTGAACCACGCGGTGGTGTTCCAGGTGGATTCTACCGACCCCACGCAATATCTTACTGCCCTGACCTACGATACATATGACGGCTATCGCGCCTGGTCGAATGGAACTACCTTTTCTATATCCCTCTCCGCAAATCAGACGATACCAAGCGAGTCACAATACGTCCATCAGATCATTGAACATGTTACCGTCGTGAATCCACCAGGGGAACAGGATCAATATCTGTTCGGCACATCGCAGATCGGGCAGGCCGATCAAGCGGCAACCGTGATTGCCAACTCAAATGATGACGCGCTGATAGCTTTGTTACAGAAGAACGGGAAACTGGTATCCGGCGAGCATTACACCATCACATCCTACGTCTCTTCAGCAGATGAAAATACGCTGCGCACTGTGCCAATGCCGACCGACTCGCCCAGGTTTCCCTCGAACTACCAGGGACAGTATCCGCCAACGTATTATGATCCAACGACGCTGAACGCGAATACACAGTTGCCAAAGGGGCTGGACCCGAACATCGCCATCCTGGCGCGCCAAATCACGGCCAACGCGCCTACCATGTATGACAAAGTGGTGGCGCTGGCAACGTATCTGCAAACTAAATTCACCTACAACGTGAATATTAATCCGCCGCAGGATCAAGAGCTTGTTTCCTGGTTTCTCTTCCGCAGCGGTCATCAGGGTTTCTGCAACTACTTCGCGACAGCTATGGCGATCATGGCGCGCACGCTGGGGATACCGGCGCGCGTCGCGGTCGGCTATACCAACGGCACACCTGACCCGAAAACGCACGAAAATGTCATCAATGGCACAGACGCGCACGCCTGGACGCAGGTCTACTTCGCCGGATACGGCTGGATCAATTTCGAGCCTTCGGCTGGCTTCCCCTCGTTCGCGCGCCCCACTGCCGGCGAGTTTCAACCTGGAACCAAGCCAAATGTACCCACTGGCAGTGTGAAAAACCTGGGCGGGACACACAGCAAACTGGGAAAGGGTGTTGAAGCAAATAACAGCAACGTTCCCCAGATAACCCCTTCTGCGCGCGCGGCTGCTGTAGGCGAACAAATTGGCTACGCGCTGGGAGCCATCATCCTGCTTGTCCTGCTGGCGCTGCTCTTCTTCAGCATCTGGTGGCGACGACTTTTCCGTAACTATAAGATGTCCACACGCATCATCGCGCGCCTCTGTTTGCTAGCAGATTGGGCAGGCATCGACTTGCGACCCTCGCAAACGCCCTATGAATATGCTCAGGCGCTGGCCGCTGCCGCACCAACAGAGGCGGTCACTATAGAACGTCTGAGCGATATCTATGTACGGGAAATCTGGGCCGATCCGCAGAGTCCGGAACATCCACGGCGCTCAGGCGAAATCGGCGAAATGGAGAGCCTGTGGCGACGCCTCCAGCCGCGCCTGTTCCTACATGTGCTGCGCCATCCATCATTCTTGCTGGCATTGCCTGCCGGAATCTGGCATAGTTTCCAACAATGGCGCGCGCGGCGCGGACAGATCAAGCCGCTGAAACCGTTCGATTCGCCGAATGTCCCACTCGATAGTGAGAATGTTTGACGAAACTAGCGCATTTTTGTACACTACCTGGTGCCGGCTATCAATTTTGCGACCTGGCCGCTCTTCATGAGTACACCAGGCTGACTATACTACAATGATTCAGAACTGGAAGGAAATGCATTCATGGCAAAACATACACCTGCTCGCAACGAAAACCCACCCTCGGCGCAAACGCTCGCCGTACAAGCATCGCGCTCCTATAACATTGAAGTCGTCAATGCTCTTCCGATGCGCCGCTATGTTCTTGATCTCGCCCGCCACAGCACACTTGCTCCCGATGGGAAGCGATACGTTGTGGCAACCTTCGACGATACGCACTTGCATAACGGCTATGTGACGGCTGTGTATCCACAGCAATATGACTATTTGACGCTTGTCAGTCTGGAAATCGCTCATTTCAGCAGCGCCACGCCGGAGGCGGCGCTCAAACGCCATCTTACCGCCATTCAGGCCATTCAGCAAGGAAAGCTTGCAGGGCTACCCACCGCGGCTTAGCCTCCCTTGCGCAAATTTTCTGCCATCTTCCTGGATAGCAGAAAATTTGTGGCAGCGCGACTTCTCCACGATCATTGCAGGGCATCGTATACCCAAAATTGGGGGTTTACACCGTTCTGATTTGATGCTACCATTATCTTCTGTTACCTTTGACGCTTGCTTGTAGCAGGGCTTCTCTATACTGATGATACAAACATGCTTTACCGATAAGAAGACACTATGCCAACCACTACTCTATTTACTAGCGAGGGAGTGCGCGTGAACGCGAAACAAATCTGGCAAACAGCAATTGAGCGACTGCAAACGAAGGTGCAGGCCGCCGTCTTTACTACCTGGTTCCAGGGAACAACCGCGGTATCGTTTCAGGATGGCGTGCTGCTTGTCCATGTTCCGACCACCTTTGCCAAAGCCCATCTGGAAGGCCGTTTCCTGGATACCATTCGCTCGATTCTCGCCGATATTACCGGCGAGAACATCGAGATACAATTCATCGTCGCCAAAGATGCCGCGGGCCAGGAAACAAACGAGGCGGCGGGAGAGCAGAATATACGCGGCAGACGCCCCTATCGCCTGCCAAAAAATCGCCCTGTCTCTTTACACCCTGACAGCCGACCTTTGCTTGATGAGGCGCTACAGCCTATGATAATGCCCGCTGCCATCTCGATGAACTCGCTCGCGCCAGTGGAAACGCGCCCCAGCGTACACCGGGGCAGCGAGAACAACGTCCATGATACCAACTTCGACGCGCTCCTACCCCGCCCAGAACACAATGGGGTACAGCCTCGCGATAGTGTCCCGCTGCCGCTCTTCACGGCGAAGCCCCCGCTGAAAGGCGAGACCCTGCTTAATCCACGCTATACCTTCAGTTCGTTCATTGTGGGCAAATCAAACCAGTTAGCGCACGCGGCTTCGCTCGCTGTGGCCGAGAATCCCGGTAAAATCTATAATCCTTTGTTCCTGTACGGCGGCGTTGGCCTGGGAAAGACTCACTTGCTGCATGCCATCGGCCACGAAGGCGAAACGGCTGGCCTCAACGTCCTTTATACGACGTCGGAAAAGTTTACCAACGAAATCATTAACGCTATTCGTTTCCAGAAGACCGAGGAATTTCGCGCCAAGTATCGCCAGATCGACATCCTGCTGATAGATGATATCCAGTTCATTGCTGGCAAAGAGTCAACCGAGGAAGAGTTTTTCCACACCTTTAATAGCCTGCACGACGCCAGCAAACAAATCGTCGTCACCAGCGACCGACCGCCCAAAGCGATCAACAGCTTGCAAGATCGCCTGCGCTCGCGCTTCGAGTGGGGGTTGCTGGCGGATATCCAGCCGCCGGAATACGAACATCGCCTGGCTATTCTGCGCTCAAAGGCCGATTCGCTACATTTCGCCATTCCACCTTCGGTAATCGAGTACATTGCGCGCCCTGAATGCAGCAACGTGCGCGAACTGGAAGGCTGGCTGAACCGCGTCATCGCCTTTGCCACGCTGCACGACGCGCCGCTCTCAGTCAATATCGCCGCGCAGTCGCTCGAACATTTGCAGCAGGACAGCAAACTGATACCTACGCTGACTACCAGCGAGGTGCTGGACGGCGTGTGCCGCTACTACAATGTTGAGCGTGATCGGATCAAAGGTAAACAGCGCGACCGCGATATTGTCTGGCCGCGCCAGGTGGCAATGTACCTCATGCGCGAGGATACCGGCGCTTCGCTCATGCAGATCGGCGCGGAACTGGGCGGTCGCGATCATACAACCGTGCTGCACGGCTGGGAAAAGGTCAACGAAGAGATCAACGCCAATGACCGCGTGCGCCGTGAAATCGTGCGACTGCGCGAGACATTCCAACAGAGGTAGAGAAAAATTGCTCATTATTGCGGACAACGCAAGGATGGCAGCAATAATGAGCAACTTCTTTTATTTTTCGCGTGACGAGTAGACGAACGGGTTCAGCGCATCTTCATAGTCGAAGAGTTCTTCGGGTTTGAAAAAACGCTCGATCTCGACGCTGGCTGTTTCGGGCGAATCGGAGGCATGAACGAGGTTTGCCTGCACGCTCATGGCATAGTCACCGCGAATAGTGCCAGGAGCAGCCTCACGCGCTTTGGTGATGCCGCAGAGCAGGCGCGCGGTGTTGACGCAATCGACGCCCTCCCAGCAGCAAGCAATGATCGGCGTGCTGCGCATAAACGTTTTGATTTCGGCGAAGAAATCGCGGCCCGTCAGATGGCTATAATGCTCGTCGAGTAATGCATCCGTTAAGGCCATCATCTTGATACCAACCAGCTTGAGACCTTTGCGCTCAAATATCTTGATAATCTCACCGGCCAGGTCGCGCTGTAGCGCATCCGGCTTGATCAGGACTAATGTCCGTTCCATAGCTGTCTGTTTCCTCTTTCTATCATGGTGTAAGCGAGAAGGCGCGATTATTGTT
>DATLSW010000238.1:0-9371 GCA_035533955.1 Ktedonobacteraceae bacterium
ATAGGATAACCGGACTGCCGCTTTCAGAATTTGGCGGCCATCTTCAGAGCGTAAACTTGTTGGCCTGGTCGCCTGACAACTGCTATCTTGCCGCGGCCAGCCGGGGAAGTGTGCAGATATGGAGTACATCTAACAGAAGCGTCATACTTCATCATCACCTGCACGAAGGAGAGATGCGTGCGCTGGCGTGGTCGCCGGACAGCGCGTACATTGCCTCGGCTGGCGACGATCAAGCCGTGCGCATCATACATTTGACTTAAAACATGTTTTTTCTTTCAATTAAACAGCCACGCGAGCATGCAGATCTCGAACACCATGAAGATGATGGTCAGCGCAATCGACCAGTTGCCGCGCGTTTTTGTATCGGAAGGGAGACCCTGTCCTGCTATGGAGACGATGCCGGTAATCAGCCCGATGAGTCCCAGGATGAAGAAAAACGTAACGACCGTCCCCATGTCATTCTGGTATGGTCCACTGCCCTGATTACTGGTAATGCTGTATTCGTTGTTCTTGACGATAAATTGGATTAAGAAGAGAACGATGCTCAGTAGCGTCGTAGTCAGCGCCCAGATGCTGGCGCTGCGTTTGCTGCGAATCTCGACTGGCGTTGGACCAGTGGGCGCGCTCGCAGGTCTGGCCCCAACAGAAGTTGGGTTGAACGTGCGCTGTGGCATCTGCACTTGTCTCTGTCCTGCTGGCCCAATAGGGCCGGTGTATTGCGGCTGCGAGGACGGGCGCGACTGCGATGCCGGCGTGGTGCTGCGCACGACCTGCCCTGTACCTGGCTGCGATGGTCGCGGCGTCAGCACGCCTGTATATCCCTGAGCATAGGCCGGCATTGGCGCCTGGCGCGTTACCGTGACTTGCGAGAGCGAGCGCGTGCTGAGAGGCGGCGTTTTCTGCAAGACGGGCAACTGGCTGGTTGGCGTCATATAGCCAATCTGACCGGTTGTGCGCAGCGGCTCCTGCGCCAGCTTCCCGCCGCTGATCAATTGCCGATCTTGCATTGAAAGCGTGAAGGTCGGCCAGTAAATGTAGGTCGCGTCCGGTTTGGGGAGAGCGGGAACCATCACCGGCGGGCCGGCTGGTTGGAGCGGCGGCGGCATTGGCGGCAAAGGTGTGATCGGCCCGCGCGGCAGCGGCGACGGTTGCACGAACGACATCGTCGGCGGCGGGGTGTTGGGCTGGTTCGCGGGCGCGCTCAAAGCGTACTCCAGCGCCTCCGCGAAGTCTTTCACGCTGGGAAAGCGCCGCTGTGCCTCCTTCTCCAGCGCACGCATCACGACCTGTTCAACGGCAAGGGAGAGCGATGGCGCTTTCTGGCGTAAGGGAGGCGGCTGAACGGCGATCTGTTGTGTCGTGATTTCGACGAACGTTCCCGTAAAGGGACGCTCCCCGCACAGCCACTCGTAGGCCGTCACGCCCAGCGCGTACTGATCGCTCGCCGCAATGGCGTGGCCGCGAATTTGTTCGGGGGCCATGTAGCTGACCGTGCCGATGATTGACTGCGTGTGCTGGCTGCGCGAGGTCTGGATCACCGTGGCGATGCCGAAATCGGTGAGCAGCACCTCGTTGTTTTTCCCCAATAGCATATTTTCCGGCTTGACGTCGCGGTGAACCACATGTTGCTCGTGGGCGTACTGGAGGGCGCGCGCAACTTCCTTGATGTTGCTAATCACCGCCACCATGGGCAAGATCGATCCCTGCGGATAGCGGCGTCGCAGCGTCCCATTAGGCGCGTAGTCCATCACCAGGAACGGCGTATCGTGATCGACGCCGAAATCCAGCACGCGGATGATGTTGGGATGCTGCAACTGCGCCAGCATACGCCCCTCGGCCATAAACTGGTTGATATCGTCGCCGCTGAGCTGCATTTGCAAGATTTTGATGGCGCTGAAGGTTTTGAGGTAGATGTGTTCGCCCAGGTAGACCTCGGCGAAGCCGCCTTTGCCCAACGACTGGATCAGGCTATAATTACCGAGTTGTTGTCCGATGCGGTTGATCATACCATGCTCCGTTCTCTGCTAACCTGTTTTAACGATCCTGACTCTGGCTCTGAAAAAATAAGGAGGCGGGCCAAATTGGAGTGACATCGCATCGGAAAGCGGGATACTGGTATTGGTAGCCCAGGTGTGCCACAGATTGGGCGCGTCGCCCGCGAGTTGGAAGAACATTGACTGTTGGGAAATATTGGTCAGATGCCACTGGTTGCTGCGCGTATCGAACTCGAACATGGCCTGGGGCGCGGTATCGGGAATGCGCGTTGAGTCGGCATAGATCGGCGTCGCATCCGGTCGCAGATGCCATTGATGCAGCGTTTTCCCCTGCCAGCCCGTGATATAGTGCGCTCTGGACACATCGGTCGCGTAGTCATACGGATCATTAGTGCGATTGTGCGAGAGGAGATAGAGAAACGGCACGGACGCGACCTGTTTCATGGGCTGCTGGCACATGGGGCAGATCAAGCGCGCGTCTGGCAAGGCGACGAAAGAACGCCAGTCGCAGGTTGGCGTGGCGCAAGGCAGCAACTGATCATAGGCGTGATACAGCGCCTCCTGCCATTGGAACGGCGCTGGTCGTTTATCGGGCATGTGCAGGCTATCGACGAAGGCTCTGCGGAAGAGCTTTTCCATATCTGGTCCCAGCATAGAAGTTTTTAACACTTGCCTGCTGGCGCGATTTGAAGCATCGGTGGGATGCTCAATATAGAGCGCCTGCGTGCCGTAGCGGAGGAGATCGTCGCGGTTAGGATCATCGGCGTCAAAGATTTTATTGCCCAGCAGAGGATGCCAGCGCAGCAGCCAGTAGTAGAGTAGAACTGCCAGCGCGTGACGGTCCGTTTTCACCGAGGGGATAGGGACGGCGCGCGTCACGATTTCGGGCGCGCGAAACGAACTGGTTCCCTCAACGGTTGGCGGCAACTTGCCGGGAACGGTGAGGCTATCGCAGTCGAGCAGCGCCATGCGGCCATCAAAGGGATCGATCAGCACGTTTTTCCCCGAAAAATCTGGGTAGCACAGCCCCTTGGTCGCCAGTCTGCTGGCCGCGCTTACTAGCTTGATGGCGGCAGCGATGTGTCCGATGAACCAGCCCCTTTCCTCTGGCTTGAGGCGTTTGTATGCTTTGGGCAGATAATAGTGTTCCAGCGGCTTCATGCCGCTGGCGAAACGCATACGGAAGCCGATGCGCGGCTGCACGATGCGTTTTTCCGGCCAGGTGAAGAGTTCACTCCAGTTCGAGTCTTCCCTGGTCGGATTAAGTTCGTGAATCAGGGTATCAATGCGCCGCGCTCGCTCTTCGGGAGGCAGCTTATCGTTGGTATACAGTTTGATGACGCTGTTTCCTTGCGAGGAGCGGTAAATTTCTCCCTCGGCTCCATTGTTGATAGGGGTATCTCCATAGTCTTCGGACGTGCCATCAGCGAACGTTACCCTCATGCTGCTTCTTTCCTTCTGCTAGCGGTACAGGCAAACGACGGTGCGGTCATCGGCAGAGCCTTTCTTTTTGTAGCTGAGGAACTTCAGCAAACCCGCCCCCGGCAGGCCATTGCTCAAGGCGTCCGCCTGGATATGTTTGTAAAAATCATTTACCAGGAAGAACGGATCAGCGTCGGGATTCTGCGCCGTGCGCGGCGGCGGCTCGATGTCGTCTGCCGTGCCGTCGGTCATGCCCATGACGGCGGCGGGATTGTCTAAGAGCTTCACCTGCATGACCTGCTCCCACATGTCGCGCGAGGAGGTCATGAACGGCTGTACTTCATTGCCGGCTGCCTGTATCTGCGGCTGTTGCAAGAAACTCCATTGATCGCGCGGCGCGGAGCCGTGATCGGGTTCCAGGGCAAAGATCGCGCCATCACCCACCTGGACGCTGGCGACCAGCAAGCCGCCTGCCGCGAGCGGAGCAGCCAGAAACACCAGCAGCGTGGATTGCAAGTCGTCTACCGCGAGATTACGCGCTCGCGCCTGCTGTTCCACGCTAGCATAGGCAGATTGCAGCGAATTGAACAAAATAGTACGGGCAATGTTCTCGTAATCTGGCTGTCTCCGGTGCCGGTTCAACGCCTGCGCGAGCATCAGGAAAAGCTGCTGATCAGCGGATACGGTCGCGCCCAGCACGGCGGCGCGCGCGCCAAACCGCGAGGATGATTTGCTGCTGACGCCATCTGCGATAGCGACCAGCGCCATGCCTTGCTGAGAGACGATATTGAAGTCGTCCTCGCGATAACTGCCCTGGTAAGAGTGAGCGTAGCCGCGGCGGCTGGCGCCGATCACCTTCCATCCACTCGCCAATTCCAGGGCGCCTCCACCGGGTGGGATGGCCTTTTCGTGGGGGAATTCCACTTTGTCTTGCTCGCTGTATCCCTCCGGATCGCGCATTTTGTCGTAAATGCGCTCCACCGGCTGCTGCTGCTCGATTTGCCTGGGCGCGACGATGGCTGGGCCGCGCCCAGGCTGATAGTCTCGAGACGCGCCCTGGGTATAGGGCTGTTGAGAGCCTGCCGCCGCGCGCAGGGACCGTACTTCGTGGCGTGACTTGTCCAACTGGTCTTGTAGAAGATCAATGTTCTGGCGTAACGCCATATTCTCTCTCCTGGTTTCTGTATCGGCCTGATAGCGCCCCCATAAGTAGCCGCCGAAGACGCATCCGGCATAAAGAATCGCGCCGATCAAGAGCCGCGTCAGGGTGCCTGGCGGCTGAATTGATTTGCCAAAGAGGACCAGCAAGACTACAATCACCGCGATCAGCAGGAAAACAACCGTGGCGACGAGGGCATAGTCGATTGTCCCTATCGGCTCCTCAGCGCCGGGAGAAACGTTGAATAATGCAGAGGCGGTTGAGCGCGCCCTGGCGTGCCTGACCACCTGCCTTGCTTCCGGCGGCGGTTCCACGCGCGGGGGCGCACCGAGAAACAACTGATCCGGCGGGCGCTGAGGGCGCGGCGGAGTTACCAGAGCAGGCGAAGGCTGTTGGGGATCGCTTCCTCCTGGCGCGCTAAATCTGGCCCCTACCGGCGGTTGTGGAGGATATGGCCCAGGCGCGCCCGGCGTCTGCTGGGGTGGATACGTTCCCGCGCTTCTCCCTGGCGGCGGTTGAGGAGCATACGGTCCGGCGGGTTTCGGCGGGTGTTGTCTGCCGCGTTCGCTGTCCCCGGAACTCCTTTGCGGCGCGCCAGGGCCATACTGCTGCCCTGGATATGGCTGTTCATCCTGGTTTTGTGGCATGGGCCATTTCTCCTCTCGCACTGCCTGGGCGTGATAAATCAGGCCCCTACTGGCGGTTGATGCCCTGCGGCGGCGGCGCGTATACCGTCGGCGCGTAGGCGTCGTTGCTCAAGGCGCGCGATGTCTGGCTGATCGAGCTGGATATCCAGCGGAAGAACGCCTTGATCGTCTCCGGCGCGGTGGCGTGCATCAAGAACACGCTATCGGTGATCTCCCTCAGCAGCGTGGTGTTGACGTTTGGCCCGCAGCCCAGCGCCACGATGGACGGCTTCTTGCTCCCTCTCAACTGCTTCAGGCGGTAGAGCGCGTCGCGGTAGTTATCGGTCGGGACGCCGTCGGTCAGCATAAACACGAGCGGGCAGTAGTCGCCGTGCTGCGTCGGAGAGTTCTGGATCAGATCCTGATCAATGGATTGCACCAGGAAGTCGAGCGCGGAACCCATGCGTGTCTCGCCCTCGGCCCGCAGCGGCGGCGGCTGGAAGAACTCAAGCGGCACCAGTTGGTACTGATCCACGCGATTGCTGAAGGTGATCACGCTGATAAAAACCGTTTCCAGCGCGTGGGCGTCGTTGATAAGCAGGCTATAGATCATGCCCAGTCCCTCGTTGACGGCCACAATCGGGTCGCCCTGCATCGAACCGGAGCAGTCGAGCAGCAGGTAGACGGGCAATCTACGCGTATATCCCGCGTCCATAAAACCATCAGGCATCGTCGTTCCTTTCTTCACTATCTGACTACAAACGTATTCCGTTAAGGTGTAATTTTTATGGTTACAGTGACGGTTGGTATCGGCGGCGTAATAGACGTTTTCGTCGGAATTACTGTCGGTGATGCTGTCCTCGTAGGAGAGGAAGATGGTCGTGCTGTAGCTGGAGCCGTTGGTTGAATGCACGGCTTTGTGTGTGTAGATACCTGGTGATTCTTACATACTGGCGTCGCCGGTATCGCAGTTGGCGTTACCGCATTAGTAGTAGAGGGTTTCACCCCGATCCAGATATTGAAAGCCAGCAGCAGGATTGCCAGGAAGAGCAACAAGGAGACCGTGAACCAGCGCAGCATTCCGGTGTCGAACCTTCTGTTTTGCATATCGTATTTTCACTCCAACACGACGCGAAAATAGTTGCTGTATCCCCGACAGCGTTTTCCACTATTTGACAGAATAGCGATTGAAATTCAAGAGACTTATGAGTCTATGAATTTTCTATATCATAACCGAAAAGCCTTGTAATTGCAATATGTTTTTTGTTGGATGTTTCACCTTCAGGATGTGCTGTTGCTCACTGTGTAGTGGCGTAAGCTCTGCCCCGCTGCTGGATGGTGTCGCACATACACGCGGGCGGGGCAAGCCCGCGCCACTACTTTCCCTGTTGGCTATGGCCCATTTGGCCGAATCTCTGTATTCATAGTCGCCACAGCATGGTATAATAGGGCCAATTATAATGAGCGTAGAATCGGGTTAGCCCGTGCAGAGAGGATAGATCATCTATGGCAATGTTTGAAAGTTTATCGAAACGTCTCGAGGGAGTGTTTACCAATCTCAGCGGCAAAGGGAAACTGACCGAAGCCGATGTCAATGACGCGATGCGCGAAGTGCGCCTGGCGTTACTGGAAGCGGATGTCAACCTCAAAGTGGTGCGGCAGTTTGTGGAGCGCGTCAAAGAAAAGGCTATCGGAGCCGACGTGCTGGGCAGTCTTTCACCGGCGCAGCAAGTCCTCGCTATCGTCAACGAGGAATTGATCGAGATGCTCGGCGGCGTCGAAGGGCAGACTAAAATCGATCTGAGCGGGCCGCCACCCAATGTCATTATGCTGGTCGGTTTGCAAGGTTCCGGTAAGACGACATCCGGCGCGAAACTTGCGAAATACCTGGTGAAACAAGGCCAGCGTCCCGTGCTGGTGGCGGCTGATATGTATCGTCCCGCGGCGGTGCGCCAGTTGCAGACGCTGGGTAAGCAGGTGAATGTTCCCGTTTACTCCGAGCCGATGGGCGCTGATCCCGTCGATATCTGCGTGCATTCGCTCGATTTCGCCCGCGAGCAGGCCGCGACCGTGGTGATCCTGGATACGGCAGGCCGCCTCAACATTGACGAGCGCATGATGAACGAGATCATGAGCATTCGCAAGCGCGTGCAGCCGCGCGAGGTTCTGCTGGTGGCAGACGCGCTGACCGGCCAGGAGGCGGTGCGCGTGGCCGACGATTTCAACAAGGCCGTCTCGCTGACCGGCATGATCCTCACCAAGATGGACGGCGATGCCAGGGGTGGCGCGGCGCTCTCTATTCGCTCTGTGACCGGCGTTCCCATCAAATTCATGGGCGTCGGCGAAAAAAACGACGCGCTGGAGCCGTTCTATCCAGAACGTTTGGCCTCGCGTATACTAGGAATGGGCGACGTACTTTCGTTGATCGAGCGCGCGCAAGAAACCATCGACGAGGAAGAGGCGTTGAAGGCCCAGGCCAAGTTGCAGCAGGGCAAATTCGACCTGGAAGACTTCTTGAGCGCCATGCGCCAGTTGAAACGCATGGGGCCGCTGCGTTCGGTGATGGAGATGCTGCCCGGCTTTAACAAACTGACGTCCATGCCGGAGATGGAAGAGGCTCTCGAGGGCGATCAGCTCAAATATGTGGAGGCCATGATCCTTTCCATGACGAAGGAGGAGCGTCGCAATCCCGATATTCTCAATAGCAGCAGGCGCAAGCGTATCGCGCGCGGCAGCGGCACGACGGTGCAGGAACTCAATCAGTTGCTCGAACAGTTCGGTGAGATGCGTGTGATGATCCGCCAGATGAGTACCGGTAAGGGCAAATACGCGCAAATGGCGCGGCAAATGGCCGGGTCAGGCGCTGGCATACCGGGGATGCCCTCTATGCCAGCGTTACCCAGAGCGAGCAGCAACGGCCACAAGAAAACTGGCAAAGCCACGCGCAAGGCGGCACGCAAGCAAAAGCGCCACCGGTAACGTTTTCGCGACCTCTCGCGTTATAATCTATAGACGACTTTTTCGATGAAAGGCAGGGGATGATCTATGAAGACATCGAGGGGAACAGTGTCTAAGCGCATTGCCTGGTTTCCCCGCCTGGCGTTTGCTCTCTTCCTGCTGAGTTTGACGGTGATGGTGAGCGCGTGTGGAGGAAGTCCTCAATCTCAACAGCAGGCCAGCCAGAGCAAGGCGCAACTGGATCGGCTCATCAAGAACGCCCAACAGACCGGCGTTCCGGCGCAACTTCTGGCTCCTATTCAGCGCCAGGAGCAGCAATTAAGCGGTGCTGGCGCACCTTTTTCTCCTTTTAACGATCAAGCTGATACCAATTATTATACCCATCTCGCGACACAGTATAAGGCGCTCCAGCAGCAATTGCAGAACGTGGTCGAGACCGCGACGGGCCAATCCCAGCAACAGGCTTCCGACAATTTGCAGGCATTCCAACAGGCGTTGAGTCGCCGTCAGGCCGAAAATGCCGGGAATCTGCAAGCCTTCGTGAATCAATACAGTCAGGATCAAACACTGTTTACGAATGCGCAAACCCCCAAAGATTTTGCCGCCGTCAGCCAGAACGCGCAGGTGGCCGCGCAGGCTCTGGGACTGATGGGTTTGACCTACGATCAACTGAATACTTTCAAGAACGCCATCGGTCAGATGCAGACGGCCAGACTTGATGTGACGGCCATGCAGACGCAATATCAGATCGATATGGATGTCTTCAACAGCGCCACGACTCCGGAAAATTTTCAGCATCTCGGCACGCTGATCAACGCGCAATACCAGCAGGCGGTCGTCAACTCGATCAATGCGCTGCCCTATGTCGGCGCGGCCAAGTTGAGCGAGTTTAAGCAGGAGATTGGCCTGCTCAAGAAATATGGCTTCAATGTCGCGCCGTATCAAAAGCTGTATACTGCTGATCAGTCGTCCATGAGCGGCGCGAAAACCATTCAGGATTACCTGGCTTTTGCCAAACATGTTGACGCCGACATGGCGACCATGCACAATGACCTGGTGCAGGGCGAGGCCAACGCCTTCATCAACGAGTTGAATAACCAGGCATATGCCTGGGGCAATGCTCATCCCTATCATGACAAGTTCGATGGCAATAAGTACATCCTTGACTCCGGCTATACTATGAACGGCATCGGCTACTGGCTGCAAGTCGAA
>DATLSW010000239.1:0-8209 GCA_035533955.1 Ktedonobacteraceae bacterium
AAAATTACGAAGCTAAGTAATGATACGCCAATAAGTAATCGTTTCATACTATAGAGGTTATGTATTTTTGCGGATACTAATGAACCCAAAATACCGCCTCCTGCACCAATAGCAAAGATAACACCGATGAACAAAGCAGAAACGTGATGTTCTTTTGCAAGGACAATAATGAGCAGGTATAACCCGGCGGAAAGAATGGTTCGTCCTGCTGTAAGAAGATTCAAGAAGCGGAGTAACGGTTGATGCCAGAGCCATAAGATGGCTTCTTTGATTTGATGATGGATTGCTTTTCGTTCAGCCGATATTTCTGTGCCAAGAGATATATTTATAAAAAAAATGGAGAAAGCATTGATAAAATAAGAAAGAGAGTCAACAAGAAAAGCAATAAAGCCTCCTGTTATTTGATAGAGAAATCCTCCTAAAGGAGGGCCTACAAGCAAAGCAATATGGCCTGCTGATTCAGATTGTGCGGAAGCGGCTGGAAACTGTTCTTTTGAGACAACTTTCGGAAATGATGCGAACCTTCCTAAATTTGCAAAGACAAAGAATGAACCCTCAATTGCGCTCGCTAAATATAATTGAATTACCGAAAGATTATGGTATGCAAGCGCTAGAGCGATACTTCCCATTGCTAATCCACTTCCAAGATTTGCTATAACCATGATGAGTTTTCTGTCCCATCTATCAATACATACACCTGCGGGAATCGCCCAAAAAACATAGACAAGTCCTCTTATGGCAGCAACCCCTCCAGCTTGAGCAGGAGAACCAGTAAGAGCCAGTACAACAAGAGGAAGTGCAATTCCAGAAACCTCTGTTCCAGCCCATGAAACAAGCTGTCCACTCCATAGAAGCATGAAGTTGCGTTGTTTCCAAAGCGATTTACTCATATGTTAATAGTAGCATAGTAACCAGCCAGAGGTAACGTTCAAGAACTGATGTTTTGATAGAAGATAAGCTCACCAATGACTGACGGTCGCTCTGGTCGTTTGCTGTTATTTATCCCAGGATTATCTTCACCAGCAGCAATTGTTCGGCTTCGCTGCTGCCATTAGGGGGTAGCGATTCGATGAGCAAAAGCGTTTCCTGGTCGGGCGCGCTATGCGTATACGACAAGGTAGCAGCGTACTTGCCGCTGGCATCAACGCTCGACGGTACAGTGTTCGTGAGTGTAAGAGGTGAGAGGGCATGATCGAACAGCGCGGTGGTGATTGTACCATCGGCTAGCGCGCCTGTTCCTTTGATGATGATGGGAGGTTTCACGGATTGCGCTGGCCGCGGTTGATCGAGCGCCATGCCGCTGCTTTGCGCGCTCACCACGAACCATAGTCCACTGGTATTGTGTTGGATTAGTTGTTTCAGCGTGACAATGACGGTTATAGATGGGTTTTGTTGTACAAGCTGCACTCTGGCCGTCGAGCCTTTGTTGCTTAGAACGGCATCCTGGGGATCGCTGCCAGTCCAGTGAAAGATATCTTTCGCCATCTGTTCTGCCGTGACGAGTGGATCGCTCCACGGCAGCGATTGGCCGTTATCGGCCTGCTGTTGTAACGCCTCGGCTTCGGCGCGGCTGGTGACGGGATAGAGGCTGGGATAGGCTACCTGAACGAAGGCGCTGTGTTGCCATTGGTATTCGCGGTAGATGTTTTGTTGCAGTGGCTGTTCAAGCGCGCTGTCTTGTGCAGGCTGATAGGTATCGAGCGCGCTGGTGATGAGTGTATTGCCAGGACTGATGGCGGCAGTACCCTGGGACAAGCCGCGTTGAGAAAATAAGGTCGTCAATTTGAACTGTTGTTGCTTTTGAGTGCAGCCGAAGATAAAGATGTCCAACATCTGTTGTGCGTCCGTGCCGTTGACCTGCACCATGACTGCTGGTTGCCCATCCACCAGTTGATTGACGAATTGGACGGCGCCCATTTGTTGGGTCTTCGTTTGCAGATGAACGACCTGGGTGTAATCCATTGTGCGCAGCCAGCCCTGGCAGGTTGTCGGCGTGACGGTTGGATAGGCGCTATGAGTGACGGCGATAAAATGGATCAGGGCGACAATAGCCAGCACAAAGCAGATGATAGTAAGGAGACGCGGTCTGCGTCGGGATGGTTCCCTGGAATTAGAAGGCGTTTGTCGCCTGGGTAGGATGATGATAACGCGCTGCTCGATATGCTCCGATTTTGGCATAGCCCACCTGTCCTTCTCAACCTGTCTCTGTAGGATGATGATTCTCTTTTCATTCTACAGAGGGGAGAGAAATCCTGGCGCTGTTGCTAGTTTATTTTGGAGAAATGCGCGTTCAGGAATTTCCAGGAACCGTTTTCTATGCCGATATCATACCATCCCTGGTACGTGTTTGTGACCTGGCCTGATGATGATTGTTCGGTCGCCTGGACTGTCACGTCGGCCATGACGGTGCCGTCAGGCTGTTCCGTTAAGCTGGTGATGGTAGCGTTATCGTGGATGGTATTGGCATACCCGGTAACGAAGCTGTTGTACGGTTGCGCCGTTTGTTCCGCGCTGCCCCAGATGTTGTAGGCGTCCTGGTAGTCTTGCGCGTTCACATAGGTATAGTATTGTTCGATGGTTGCTCTGGCTTGTTGGGCCGCTGTCGGTGTCGGCGTGCTTGCTGTTGTTGCTGTCGCCGGAGCAGTCGCGGTGACTGCTGGCGTTGTCGCGGTAGCGGCGGGCGTCGGCGTTGGATGACTACCGAGCAGCCCCTGAACCAGCGTAGGATTGAGGACGGCAACAGCCGTGCCGCCGAGCGCCAGGAGAACCAACAGGACGACGATAACGAGGGCGATGAATCCGCCGCGCCGCTTTGGCTCTGGCGGAGGAGGAGTTTGCCAGTTCTGGTACTGTCCGGGCGTAGATGGCGGCGGATAGCCGGGATAGGAAATCGGATCAGAGGAAGGGAATGGCGTAGACGCGCTGCCGGGTCTGCTGGATATGCTTGTTGGAGTATTGGGATCAATTATGTTAAGGGAAGTTGGATCGGCGGAGCGCACAATATACTGCGCGGGTGGCACTGGAGTTACGCCTGTCTGGATAGGCAGCGTATCCATATCGTCTCGCCTGGGAGAAATGACGGTCGCATCGTTCATATGCGGGTCTTCGCTGACAACATTCACTTCGGACAGCGCGCCGCAGCGCGGGCAACGACTGCTGCCGGGCGCGAGTTGAAGTCCGCAGCGACCACAGAAAACCATATGCCTTTCCTTTCGTGCCGCTCCCGTTCGGCACAAACAGCAAAATACATACATCTGGATAGATGATTGCTCATAGTATACAACGTTTCGCGCATGGTCAGGCAACGTATGGGCTATTCTTTTCTCTGTTTTGTGAAGTATTTCACAATTTTGGATGGGATTGTAGATGATGCGGCGAACATTTTATTTGTGGCGCCTGGTATCTCAATATAAATTGTGCCACTTTTTCGTGTCTTCCTACGTGTTAGAATAGAGTCATTTGCCGCGTTTTCTGTTGCGGCATTACGGATCAACCATGTTGATGATATCAGGATTGAAGAGAGAAGTATCGAATAAGGAGATACGAGCAATGAGTAATCAACCATATCAGCCCGATCCACGCGTACCGGATTATCCAGGGGCATCTGACCAGACTGTCCCCAATGCTCCAGTATATGGCGCGAATGATACGGTCAGATCGTACAACAACAATGGCATTGCTGCCCAAAGCGAGCGCGAAAGCTATGTAGACCCCATGGGTAATCGGGTTGAGCAGCATACAGAAGTTGCTGAAGATACCAATCTCCAGCGGGCCAATATTCGCTACTGGATCACGCGCGTCATCTACTTTATATTAGGCGTGCTGGAAGTAATCATGCTGTTGCGCTTCATCTTCAAGCTGCTGAGCGCGAACGCGGGCAATGGCTTCGTCGCGTTCCTCTATAACTTGAGCTATGTGTTCGTGGCTCCGTTTAACAGCATGTTCACCAATCCATCAGAGGGCAAGATCGTGTTCGAGATCACGACGCTTATCGCCATGCTCGTGTACGCGCTGGTGGCCTGGGGTCTCGTAGCGCTGGGCAGGTTAATATTCGCCCCCAACTACTCTGGTCGCCAGCGTGTCACAACGACGCGCCGGAATCGCCCTTTGTAGTGCTGCGCGGTTTTAGCGCCGTCTGATAGTAATCGCACAGATCGGTAATGGGACATTTTTCGCAGCGCGGGCGCTCGAATACACAGATGCGCTGCCCATGTCGCAGCAATGCCTTGTGGAAATTGTAGATCGTCTGGGGATCGCTGGGCAGCAAGGCTTGCAGAAGGTTGTGGGCTGCTTCCGCTGTAACCTTTTTACCGATCAATCCCAGGCGGATGCTGACGCGGTGAACGTGGGTATCGACGGGCAAGATCGGCTTGCGGGCGCTGAAAAGCAGCACGGCCGCGGCGGTCTTCGGCCCGACTCCTTCAAAGCGGCTGAGCCAGGCCACACCTTCCTCTACTGGCAGGTCGCGCAGAAATTGCAGATCGAGATTGCCGCGCTCTTCTGAAATGCGGCGCATGGTCGCTTGCAGACGCGGCGCTTTGACCTCCGGCCAGTTGACGTTGCTGATAGCCACTTGCACGTTCTGGGTTGGCGCATCACGTACTCCTTCCCACGAGCCGAAGCAGCGCAAGAGATTCTGGTAGGCTGCCTCGGTTTGTTCGTCCTTTGTACGGTGGGAAAGCAGAATGTCCACGAGCATACTCATGACGTCTTTTTTCGACCAGGGCGCGACGCCATAGAATTCCGTCAAGCGCCGAGAAACCTCCAACGCCTTATCTGACAATGCGGCGATATCATTCGTCGGGTAGCCGTATTCGGCGGGATTGCGCGCCTGAGCGCGGCGAGTTTCCTTCATGGCCGTGATTTAGCTTCCAATGTATGTGCTTCTGACATGTTTCGTTGCCTGAACTATACCACGCCATCGCACTTTCGTACAGGTTTATAGCACTTCTGTTCGTCGAGGCATCTTTACTGCTATTTTCATGGCAGAATCAGGTGCAGATCGCCGAATTCGTGCCAAAGGTAGCGTTCCCGCAGCGCCGCGGCGTAGGCGCGCTGAAGATGTTCGCGTCCGGCGATAGCTTCGAGCATTGCCAGGTGCGAGGCGTATGGCTCGTGAAGTCCGGTGAGCAGGGCGTTGACGGCGCGGACGCCGCGCTGAGGCGTAATCACCGCGTCTGTCCAGCCCGCGCCGGGATGCGTTGTGCCTTCTCTGTCCGTCACGGTTTCCAACGCTCGCACTACAGTAGTGCCAACGGCAATGACGCGCCTGCCCGCCGTGTGCGCCATATTGACCGCGCGCGCGGTCTCAAGCGGCACGCGATAATACTCCTCGTAGGGCGGTTCGTGCGCTTCCAGGCTGGAGACGCCGGTGTGCAGCAAGAGCGGGGCGATCTGCACGCCCTTCGTCGCCAATCGTGCAATCAGTTCCTGCGTAAAAGCGCGCCCGGCTGAGGGCATCTCGGCGCTGCCCGTTTCGGTGACATAGACCGTCTGGTAATAGCTTGACGGCCACTGCTGCTTCACGTAGCCGTAGCGAATGGGAAAGCCATACTGCTCCAGGTAATCCTGAAGCTGGCGCGTTTCCGGTAGGGCAAGCGTAGCGATCCACAGACGCACGCAGGGTCTGTCATGCTGCGCGTCATGATAGGATGTGAGCAGCGTGATCGAAGCTCCTCCAGGCAAGCGCAGCGTCTCACCTGCTCTGCCGCCGCAAAATGGACGCGTGCCTGTCGCTGCTGGCTGGCGCAGTTCAATTACCCAGAGATCTGCTGGAAGGTGGGTTGAGAGATGCAATTCGAGTGGCGTGCCGTCCTTGCGCGTGGCATTGAGCGCGGCATTCAGCGTGCCGCTGGTATTGATGACTAACAGATCACCGGGAACGAGAAAATCCGCGAGATCGCGAAATTGCGCGTGAACAATGCGATCATCGGTCTGGTAAGAAACCATCAGGCGCACTTCGTCGCGCGCCAGCCCGCGCGCCTCCGGCGGCTCCTCAGCCTCGAGATCGGCTGGCAACACGAAATCGTAGGCCGACGTGACAGCAGCCAGTGACATCTTGCCGTTATCTCGTTTGTCGAGATGTTCAGTGGAAAATTGAAAATTGGTAAGGTCAGTGTGTTGGACGATCATGATTATGTCCTCGATTGCTCTGGCAGCGCGCGGGCCTGATAACGCCCGCTCGGATAGTTCCCCGTGAGTAGAGCCAGAAAGCCTGGCACGCTTTCTTCCGGCAATGGGCGGTCGCTGATATCTTCGCCTGGGAAGGCTTCCTGCTGCATCTGCGTGCGCATATCGCCGGGATCGACCCAGTAGACGCGCAGGTCGGGATGTTCGGCGGCCAGAATATGCGAGAGTTGTTCCAGCGCTGCCTTACTCGATCCATAGCCGCCCCAACCCTCGTATCCCTCGACGCCCGCGTCGCTGGTGACGTTGATGATACAGGCTCCATCTTTCAGATCGCGCTGCACCGCCTGAATGAGCGCGAGTGGAGCAATCACGTTGACGCGATAGACCTGTTCCAGTACAGCAAGCGGGTAATCAACAAGGTTTGGCTGCGGGCTGGGGCCGAGGAAACTGGCGCTATTGATCAGAGCGTCCAGGCCGCCGAATGCGCGAGCCGCCTCCGCGAGCGCGTTGCGATGCGCCGGGTCAGTAATGTCTCCTGGCAATGCGATAATGTGTGTATGCTGGCTGAGTTCAGCGCGTGCTGTTTCAAGAGCGGTCGTCCCACGCGCATCGATGATCAGGTTCCATCCGAGTCTGGCAAGCTGGCGTGCCAGGGCCAGGCCGAGTCCGCGTGACACGCCGGTAATCAGCGCGGTATGAGTCGTTGTTGTTGCCATCGTTGTGTGTTCTCCCATCTATGAGAATGTTCTTGACCATACTTTATCGCACTATGGTAGGTTTGGCGTCGCGCAAAAGATCAGTTCTTTGGTGTCCTTTGGTACAGTTAGCTTTGTTATAAAATGTCCTCTGTCGTCTTGAAATGCAATTTCGCTACCTTTGCCAATGTCTCGCGTCCATACTTTGCCACAATTTGGCGACCAATGGTGACAATGGCGGGATCGGACGCGCCCTTTGGTAATGTTGTGCCAAGTCGGCTGGATAATAGTTCGATCTGCTGCACAAACGCTGCCCGCGCCAGCACGGACGCGGCGGCAACGGCGATATCCTCCTCGGCGCGGGGTCGCTGTACCAGCTTGATGGCGCGGCCTTTTTCCAGCAAAGCCTCGCGAATGTATGACTCGTTGCCGAACTGGTCGGCAATAGCCAGGTCGCAAGGCATTTTCTCCAGCAACCTTTCCAGCGCGAAAGCGTGTCCCTTTGCCAGCAAGCGATTGAGATTGTGCATCTCTTCATACAATTCGTTATAGCGTTTCGCGCCGATCACGACGATCTCGTGCGGACACGACATTTTGATCATTTCAGCCAGTTGCAGGATACGCTTGTCGTAGAGTTGTTTGCTGTCGCGCACCCCCAGATTGGTCAGCTTCGCTTCAGTGTCTTTGTCAACATAGACCGCGCCAACGACGAGCGGGCCGAAATAATCGCCCTTGCCTGACTCATCTATCCCTATGCGCGCAATGCCCTGTAATTCTTGAAGCGCGGTTTGCGTCGGCGGCGGTTGGATACCGGCAAGTGATAGCTGCGCGTGTTGTTCATCTGTCGCTTTTGGTGACAATGTGGAGTGTTTTTCGCACCATACCAGTATCTCATCATGTAATACGCCAGGTTTGCCGCCAACCACCATCTTGCCGGAGGGGTAGAAGTTGGTAGGAATCCTGCTGATTCCGTTGGATACTGTAATTTGATGGGCGTCGTAATCTAGCTCCTGCTCGCTGACGATTGTCCATTTGTTCTGAACAACGAAACTACGGAATGCCTGTATTCTTGTTTGATGGGCCTGATAGTCTTTGTAAACTTTTTTGGGCATAAATGCCTCTCTCATATTCATTTGTGATGTGTAATACCGTTTGATATTGAACAATTATACTACAATTATCTCGGCAAAGATAGACGTTTTTGAGATAGCAGGCCGAACGGCCAAAAATCGCTTGACACATCTCGCTTTTCAGCATAGAATAGCAATAACAACAATATAGCTGGCCCGCGTTGAGCGAAACTAGTATGAGAGAAGCGACCGACAGCGATCCGATGATTGGTGAAAGATCGGAATGGGTGCGCAACTCAGAACCGCGTCGTGAGC
>DATLSW010000240.1:0-8062 GCA_035533955.1 Ktedonobacteraceae bacterium
CTTTCATACAAGTTTTGTCTGATGAAAGCAGTATCCTTCATTTTTCGTCTCCTGACAACTCGATGACTCATCTCGATCCTTTTCTACTTATGATTTACTTGGAGTCAGTGGGGCTCTGCCCCGCCCTATCGTCATTGTCAATAAGAATCAACGACAAGGGATCAAGGGCGGGGCAAGCCCACGCCCCTACGGGGAAGCGAGCGGCCCGCTATATGGGGCCACCAGGAGATTGGTAAAGTTTGCAACGTTTAAGAGAACGGTTGCCCCCTGGTGGTCGAAATGGAAGTTCATGCGTTTCAGGCCGCGCTCCTCAAGTACTTGTGTCACGGTCTCCTGGGCCTCTTCGTGACAGTAGAGCAGCATGAAACCGCCGCCGCCTGCTCCGGTGATCTTGCCGCCTGACGCGCCATGCTGGAGCGCCAGCGTATAACACTCGTCGATAAAGCCAGTGGAAAGGCCGGGTGCGAGCCGCTGCTTTTCCTGCCAAGAATAGTGCAAGAGGCGCGCGAACTCATCTAACTCGCCGGCTTCCAGGCACGCCTGCACGTCAACGGCCACTTGCTTTATATTGTGCAACGCGCCCAGCACCGACTTGTCGTGATCCTGCGTCGATTTGCGCTGGTGCTTCAGAATAGAGGTAGACTCCCGCGAACTGCCAGTGAAGAAGAGCATCAGGCGGCTTTCCAGCATCTGGCGCACGTCAGGGGCAACCTTGAGCGGCTCAACCGTGACTCCATCGCTGGTGAAGGTGATCTTATTGAGGCTGCCGAACGCCGAGGCGTACTGATCCTGCTTGCCGATGGGCATACCCATCTTGCTGATTTCAATGAAGGAGGCCAGTTCAGCGACCTGTTGCTTCGTCATGGGCTGCTCAACCAGGGTAGAAATGGCGCGTACCAGCGTCACTGCTGCCGCGCTGGATGAGCCGAGACCTGTTCCCGGTGGCACCTCGCTGGCAACAAACAGGTTGATACCGCGGCGAATCCCGAAGTGATGAAGTATGGCTTTCGGAAGAGCTAAATCCCCATCCCAGAAGAGATCTTTATAGGGCGAGTGGCGAAACAGCGAGCGATAATCGGCGGAGATGACCTGCAAATCCTCGGACTCGTCGGTCGTAATGATGGCATAGAAATATTTATTGATTGCCGTGCTGACAACTAAGCCGCCGTATTGCGCGTAGTATGCTTCAAGGTCCGTTCCCCCGCCTCCAAAACTGATGCGCATCGGCGCTCTGGCGATTAACATCTCTTCTCTCTCCTCACAATGATGTTGGTATACTGTCTTTGCCGAGCGGCAGATTTGCCCAACAAAGACAGTATACCAACAAGTAGCAGCTTTATGCCACAGGCTGGCGCATGGCCTCGATCAACACCTGCGCGACTTCTGGGCGGGAGAATTCACGCGGCGGCACCTGGCCGTCGCGCAGCAACTGGCGCACTTTCGTGCCGCTCAGGATCACATGCTCGTCGCTGCTATGCGGGCAGGTCTTCGTCGAAGCCATCGACTCGCATATACGACAGTAGAAGGTATGGTCGAAGAACATTGGCTCAATGCCCAGTTTGGCCGGATCGAACTCGGCGAAGATGTGATGGGCATCATACGTTCCGTAGTAACTGCCTACGCCGGCGTGGTCGCGGCCAACGATGAAGTGCGAGCAACCGTAGTTTTTGCGCATCAGGGCATGGAAGATGGCCTCGCGCGGGCCAGCATAACGCATGGAGGCAGGCAGCACGCCGAGGATCACACGCTTCTCCGGATAGTAATTCTCCAGGAGGACTTTGTAGCAGCGCATGCGCACGTCGGCGGGAATATCATCGTCCTTCGTGTCGCCGACCAGCGGGTGCAGGTAGAGACCATCGACGGTCTCCAACGCGCACTTCTGAATATATTCGTGGGCGCGGTGGACAGGATTACGAGTCTGGAAGCCGACGACGCGCCGCCAGCCGCGCTCGGTGAAAAGCTGGCGCGACTGCGTGGGCGTGTAGCGATACTGCGCGAATGCCTGTGCCTGCAACTCGACGACGCGCACCGGGCCGCCTAGCAAGACATCGCCCTGCTGGTAAACGATTTTGACGCCGGGATGCGCCTCCTCAGTAGTGCGATAGACGTTACTCGCTTCGTGCTGCTTGTCGTAGCCATATTTTTCTGTGATCGTCATCACGGCCTGCAACGTTCCCTGCTCGTTGAGCAGAGCCACGCGCTGGCCCTCTTTGAGGTTTTTGGCCTGTTCCGTCGTGATGCTGAGCGTGATAGGAATGGACCAGGGCAGGCCATTCGCAAGGTGCATAGTATCGACCACGCCCAGATAATCATCGCGGGTCATAAAGCCGCTCAACGGACTATACGCGCCGTTGGCGAGCATTTCCAGGTCGGACAACTGGCGCGATCCGACGGTGATCCGCGGCAGTCCGCGCGCTTCTTCCACCAGTTCCGCCTGTTCGGCTGCGCTTGCCATGTTCAAAATCAGCTCTCCGCCATGCGGAGCAATCAATTGTTGTGCCATATATGTTTTGTTTCATCCTTTTATTCAGAGGGCGCGATAAATCGGCCCTTACAGATGGGCGCGATAAATCGGCCCCTACAGATAGCCCAACGCGGCCAGGCGATCCTTCACCACTTCCGACTCATCATCCGAGGTCTCTTCGGCATCCAGATAGCCGAGTTCAACCAGTTTGGCAAAGATGTTCTCGACGCTCTCTTCGACAGTTTCTCTGCTGGTCTCAATGACCAGGTCGGGATGCTCCGGCGCTTCATAGGGATCATCGACGCCCGTGAAATTCTTGATCTTGCCCTCGTCTACCAGTTTGTAGAGACCTTTGACGTCGCGCTCGCGGCAGACTTCGAGGGGGCAGTTAACGTACACTTCGACGAAGTTGCCGATTTCGCGGCGCGCCCATTCGCGCGCGTCGCTGTAGGGCGAGATGGCGGCGGAGATGCAGATCACGCCGTTGCGCGTCAGCAGGCTGCATACAAACGCGATGCGCTTGATGTTGGTGTCGCGATCCTCGCGACTGAAGCCGAGACCTTTGCTCAGGTGCGTGCGCACGATATCGCCATCCAGCACTTCGATTTTGTGGCCGCGCTCGCGCAGGCGCTGTTCAATGATTTCGGAGAGGGTGCTTTTGCCAGCTCCGGAAAGCCCGGTAAACCAGAGAGTAAAACCTGTGTTCGCCATGTATGAAATGTTCTCCTTGTAAGTTTTCATAAGTATGTATCCTGTACGATACAATTCTCTCGTGTTCGATTACATGTTAAGACGGCTGCTTTGAACGAGTGCGTCTGCTTCTATTAAAATAGCCTCCCTTGCATGTCGGCAGGAACGGGAACGCCGAATTGTTGCAGGATAGTGGGAGCCATGTCCATCAATTGCAGGCCAGTTAACTCGCGACCGCCTTCGCTCTCATGCGCGTCGGGATCGTGCTTGATGACGATGCCGAACTGCGCGTGGTTGCAGTCATCGGGGCCGGTATCGTTCTCGAAGGTGTAGATCGAGCCGTGTCCGATGCTGCCCACGGAACGCCAGAAGAGATCGCCGAAATAGACGATCAGATCGGGAGCCACGCCGTTGACTTTATGATAGATTTCTTCCGGCTTGAAGACTTTCGTCCCGATATTGACGCCGTCGGGATCGGTCAGAGCTTCAAATTTGGCCTTGAGTTCGTTGCGCAAACTCTCTACTTCTTCCGCCTTGACGATGCCCTGCGGCTCGCGCCCCTCGATATTGAGGAAGATGCGCGCGTAGTAGCCACCGTCGCCCCAGACCTTCGTGCGGCTCCAATCGATCTCGCACTTGTCAATGGCCGTCAGGCTGGTTGGCTGCGTTTTGAGCGTCAGGTAGCCTTCGCGTATCAACCATTCGTTGACGCAGATGCCGCCGTCCATCTTCTTCGCGCCGTGATCGGAGACGATGAAGACGGTCGTGTTTTCCAGGTCAACCAGGTCGAGAATCTGGCCGATCTCGCTGTCGATATAGCGGTAGTAGTTGTGAATGCTCTCGTTCAGCACGGGATTGACTTCATATTTATGGTGCGTCGGATCGTGATATTTCCACAGGCCGTGGTGAATGCGGTCCGTACCCATTTCTACGAACATGAAGAAATCCCAGTCTTTGCTCACCAACCACTTCTTCACCAGCTTGAAGCGTTTCTCGGTCATAGTATAGATTTGCCGCAGCAGATACTCTTTGTCGTTGGTACGGAAGTTCGGCACATCGACCAGGTACTCGCCAACGATAGCCTCGATCTCCTTCATGGCCGCGGCGGGATACGTGTACGGCTTATCGGGATTGGAGGTGGAAGGAGAAAGGAAGCAGCCGACCTGGATACCATTGACGGGCTTCGGTGGAAAAGTTTGCGGCACGCCGACCGTGATGACTTTTTTGCCCGCGCGTGAGAGAACATCCCAGACGCGGTCGGTTTTCACGGAATTAGCGTTGGCGAGCGTATTTTTCTCGTAAGAATAGTCGCCCCGGTTGCGGAATCCATAGAATCCCAGCGTGCCGGGGTCTTTGCTGGACATCATCGAACTCCATGCCGGGACGGTGATGGCGGGGATACTGCTTTCGAGCTTACCCCACACGCCATGGTCCATCACGCGCTGGAAATTCGGCAATTCGTCACGCCATTGCTCAAACACCAGTTCGGGCGGGGCGCAGTCCAGGCCGATTACCAGGACTTTTTTTCGCCGACTCATGAAGGCTCCTTATCATAGCTTTTTGCGTTAGTTCCTCAATGCTGCAAGAGACGCGGCAAGGACAGGCCGTTGCCCAACGAAGCAGGTTGCCGACACGGGCAGGGACGAGCTACTGCCCTATAGATACGCAACACGATCGATCACAGTATTGAGGGTATCACCCCAAAGGGTGTTTATGATTGCTTGTAAGTAGAGATGCGGTTACGAATATCACAATGTTGTTGTATTTGCTTAACCTTATGCTCCCCAGGCAATGCTATTACAATTGTAACAAATGTTGCAGTTTCAGGCAAAATGCTGCCCAAATTGGCTATACATCTATGAAAGTGGCAACGATAGTCACAGTCGATAGGTTTCGCCGGTTGTGAGATTCGCGAATCGCGAATGCTGTGCATTATACCCTTCTCTTCATACAATCGGCAACTGGCGTCAATCATCATAGCGAAGGCGTGTCAGCATGAGATATAGTAGTGAAAGACAACAATAAGAAATGAGCTGCCCGCATGGGCATACCGTTTCTGCATACAAGGAAAGGATCGTATACCATTGGCAAGCGCAAAAAAAGTGCGTGTGGCGCTGCTCGGCGTGGGCAATTGCGCCAGCTCACTCGTGCAAGGCGTCCATTACTATCGTGAGGCCAGCCCGGACGATTTTGTGCCGGGGTTGATGCACGTCAACCTGGGCGGATATCACATCAGCGATATCGAGTTTTCCGCGGCCTTTGATATTGATACGAATAAAGTGGGCAAAGATCTGAGCGAGGCGATCTATGCTGCTCCCAACAATACCTATCGGTTTGCCGACGTGCCACTCCTGGGGACAAAAGTCTATCGCGGCATGACGCATGATGGATTGGGCAAGTACCTCTCGCGCGTGATTACCAAAGCGCCGGGGCAGACCGATGATATTGTGAAGATTCTCAAGGATACCGGCACCGATGTGCTGGTGAACTACCTGCCGGTCGGATCAGAAACGGCGACTAAATGGTATGTCGAACAACTGCTGCGAGCAGGCGTCGGTTTCGTGAACTGTATCCCAGTCTTCATTGCCCGTGAGAACTACTGGCAGGAACGTTTCAAGGAAGCCAATTTGCCGCTGATCGGCGATGATGTGAAAAGTCAGTTGGGCGCGACCATCGTGCATCGCGTGCTGGCGCACCTCTTCCGCGAGCGCGGGGTCAAAGTGGAGCGCACGATGCAACTCAACGTTGGCGGCAACACGGACTTCTACAACATGCTTGAACGCGAGCGGCTGGAGTCGAAAAAGATCAGCAAGACGAACGCTGTGACCAGCCAGCTTGACTACGACCTGGGCGAGGATAACGTGCATATCGGCCCGTCCGATTACGTTCCCTGGCTCACCGACCGCAAATGGGCTTATATTCGCCTGGAAGGGCGCACCTTCGGCGATGTGCCGTTGAACGCCGAGTTGAAGCTGGAAGTGTGGGATTCGCCCAACTCCGCCGGTATCGTCATTGATGCTGTGCGCCTCGTCCGGCTCGCGCTTGATCGCGGCCTGAGCGGGACGCTGGAAGGGCCGAGCGCGTACCTGATGAAGTCGCCGCCAGTGCAGTATGCCGACGACGTTGCTCACGATATGGTCGAGGCATTCATTCGCGACGATCAAGCCGCGGGGAGCGCGAACGTGAATGGGCATAAGACAGAACTGAGCGTGGAGTAGAGGAAAGAGAGATGATACCTACGATCCTGCTGCCCACAGAGGCAGCAGGATCGTAGGTATCATCTCTCTTTCTTATCCAGTTGCGTAAATGTTGCAGTAACCTCGCTCACAAGCTCCCTGAGATCATGTAATGATAACTCTGATAGATAGCCTGTCGCGTGGATGACCGCGAGGCGAGACTGCTCGATCACCTGGCGCGCCTGGTTTTTAGAGATGGCCTGTCCCCGCCGGGCATAGCACGCGATAAGTCCTTCGCGCCAGGCATTGACGAGCTTCGCGTAACGACGGTCAATGATGTATCTGAGGACAACGTTGACGCCTTCCAGATCATCAGTAGTTATCTGGTTGAAGGTGAGGATGGCTGGTCGAGAACTGCTGCCTTGCTCGCGTATGGCGATGCGATATTTGCACGCTATGAGTGTTTTCAGCGCATCTTCTTTCTGCCCATCGAAGAGAGAGCGCGCCGCGTTCTCAGAGGCGGCAATCAGGAGATGGTCGGCTGCCGAGGTCAGGAGTAGACGCGCCAGGTATGCATCGTAATGGGGAAAGAGATTGACGGCAACGACTCCGGCATGAGGCGGCCGGGTGAAAGGCGGTTTGCCTTGCGCGCCTTGTTGAGTATACATCGCGCGCAGGTATCCGCTCAATGAAGTGGTCTCGACGCGGCTGAGCATATCTCCGGGCCAGCCATCGCCGACAAGCAGCGCCTTGTCGTCAGCGTACCCGGCCATATATGCCCTGGCTTTGCCAACTATGTGATCGGGCAAATGCTCTATCTGCGCTTCTTCCGCGTTTTTCCCATGCGTGTAGATGCGCGGATCGACTTTTTGCGCTTCGGCAGCGGGAACGCTTCTGCGCGTTGGGCGACAAATATAGAGCGCGGCGCTGCTGGCAATGGCCTCGGCGCCGCTATAGCGATTAAAGTGCGGCAGAATCGCTTCGGAGACAAGGCGCAGATCATAGAGGACGGATTGTACTTTGAAGCCGAGCGCTGGGCGTCGCTCGCTGAAACCGTAGCAGAAGAGCAGCCGCGCGTAGTCCGCCGGTTTGAGGCTCTCGATGCCGCGCGCCAGAAACAGTCCGATGCCTTCGGGGGTATACGGAGGATCGGTGAACGCGAGATCGCAGGACTCAGGTAAACTTCTGGGCAGTTCGACGCGGAAATCCGCGAAAACGGTGCGGATGTTCCAGCCATGTTGGACAGAGACCGCGCTGATGTAACGCAAGACCTGCTCATCAACATCGACAACGGTGATTGCGATGTCTGAGATAACTTGAGCTAAGGCCAGTGATGTGAAGTCGTGATCGCCGAGAAAGAGGACGCTGGCCCTCTCGAGTTCGTAGTTGCCGGCCAGAAATAATGCTCGCTTCACGCAGGTCAGTGGCGTGGCCGCGACATGATCAAGATGCCTGTTGCGCTCGCCAGGGAATTGTTGTACGAGTTGCCGCATCGATGCGACAAGCGCCTCTGCTTGCGCCGCTCTTTCGCCCGCCTTTGCCGCGATCTCGTATGACGCCAGAAAAGATGTCTGAGATACACGCGCGCAATCGAAAACAGTAGCAGCCGTATCGTGATATTCAGGTTTGATACGCGCGCGCTGTTCTTCCTGTTCCAGCCAGGGATCAAGCTGTTGCAGAAGATGAGTGATGTTCCAGTGAGAGATGCTGCTGGCGGCGATGAGGTCGCTGG
>DATLSW010000241.1:0-3199 GCA_035533955.1 Ktedonobacteraceae bacterium
GTGCCGAGCAGAGTGAGAAAGTTATGCATTTCGCTATTGATCAGGCGCGGCCAACGGCTGGGCGACTGGAGCTTTGTCGAAAGCGCCAGACCCACGATGACCGCCAGGGCAAGCAATATATAGGCGGTGAATCCTCCCGCCCGCGCGATATCCCAGGTCACAGTTTCCCAGATAGTGTTCATGCGTTTACCTTCTCCATGAGTTGTACGGGCCACGGCTCCACGGTTTCCCAGACACCATCCTGATGCACAAGCAGGCCCGCTATATGATGCCTCCGCAGGAATTCAGACCCCTTCCGGGAGCCAAGAATAAATGCGACTTTTGCCGCTACCTCCGCCTGTTCGCAGCGATCAGCCACGACCGTAACCGACCAGAGGTCGCTCTGTGCCGGCAAACCGGTGCGCGGATCAAGCAGATGATGTCTGGCTGGCGGTAGTTCCAACATGGTGAAACACGGTCAGCCCACCTAAGGTGAGAAATCCCGCCAGGGACGCGACGACCAGCCCCTGCTTGAAGGTGTGGACAAGCCCTACTGCCCGCGCCTTTGGCATCGGTTTCGCTGCTATGGGTTTCTGACCCGCGCCCTCTTGTGGAGATCTCTGAGCCTGTGGCGCGGCGGGCCGCTGGTTCGTGCGCCTGACGGGATAGCCGCCTTCATACTGTTGTGGTTCCCACGGAAGGGATTGGTCATAGTTATTAGATGGTATGAATTTGTCGCCATCGTGTCTCCTTATTTATATATTGCTCTGCTGGATAAGCTGCTGCACGACGGTTTTGACAAGGTTGGATGGGATCGCGAAACTGACGCCTTCGGCGGTAGTATTGGACTCCGTATTCACGGCGGTCAACGTTGGAATGCCGATAAGTTGTCCTTGCAAATTGATCAGGGCGCCGCCGCTATTGCCGGGATTAACGGCAGCATCGGTCTGGATAGCGTGAGAGATTGTTGTCCCGGTTGACTCAGTCACACTCCGATTCAAGGCGCTCACGATGCCCTCGGTGGCTGTCTCGGTGATTCCCAGTGGGTTGCCAACCGCCAGAACCTCTTGCCCAACGGCAAGCTTAGAAGAGTCGCCGATCTGCGCTACAGACATATGGGCGAAGGGAGCAATACGCACCACAGCCAGGTCATCGGCGGCATTCGTGCCAACCAACTGCGCCTGTTCTGTGCTTCCATTTTCCAGCACCACTGTAATGGTCTGTTCGCCACTGACGACATGGTTATTGGTTACAATATCCCCTTTCGTGTCAATGATGACACCTGAGCCGATCTGCTCCCCTTGCGCGGTCGTCACCTTGAGTTCGACGACCGCGGGTTCGATTTTGGCAATGGCGCTCTCCTGTAGGGCTTGCAGCGTCGTTCCAGCCGATGAAGAAACTGATGTAGTTGCCGCGGCATTCGTGGTTGTGCTTGCACTGTTGCTGCGCGCGAATTGCCAACCGGAAAACAGACCCACGCCAAAGATCAGAGCGATGACGAGTATGAGAATGATGATCGCTCCTGCTCGACGAGGACGCTTCCGCGGCGCAGCCGAGACCATCGGTTCCGGCGGATAGCTGGGCGGCTGCAATGCATCTTGCTCAGATGGAGCTGGGGGTGCGTCTAAAACGCCGACCGACGCTGATGATGCTGGTTGAGAGGGAAGCGTATATGCTTCATAGCCATAGACGTTTTTTTCTTCTAATAACATGGATTTTACCTCTTGCTTTCTGTTTGATACGCAAGGCTACGTTCCTTGCACACTTCTATGATAAAAGAAAATTATGTGAACTCTATGGGAGGAAGATGGGAAAGTTCTCATTCAGGAGCAATCTCGTCGAATTTTCCCTCAGCGCGGAAGAGGTAACTCAAACACGATCATTATTGGATCAAGGACGGGCCTTGATCCAATAATGACAAAATGCCGCAGCCAGGAACTGTCGATCCGGTGATCTGGTTTCTGAGATGCGGCAGGCTATTAACCGATGTTGATGCTCGTGGCAGTGATGCTTCCATCGCTATTGTGCGTACCCATGACGTGAATCTGGGTACCAACCTTGATGGCGCTCGCCGAGGCGGTCTTGCCAGCCTGCATGTACGTTGTACTTGCAGTTGTATGGATCGTAACCGTGCTGCCGTTCGCTGCTTTGGCGACGATTATGTTACCGCTCACACTCGTGACAGTCAGCGATTCGCACTGACCCCGTGTTCCCGGTCCGGCTGCAAACGTCTGCCCGAAATTCGTATTTCCCGATCCGACAGCCAGCGTCTGCGCGTTCTCGCTTCCCGTTCCAGCGGCCAGCGTTTGGGCGCTCGCAGACGCTGCGCTCGCAGTTTGGGCGGCGTTGATCGTCGATCCCAGGAAAACGCCCATTCCCAGCATAAGCGCGAAGGCGAGAGCCAGACCCCCAACCAGGAGCTACCTGCTTCCGCGCCGACGCGGAGCAGGCAGTTTGTTCATCCAGGCCGAGGTCGCATCTTCATGATCTTCCATTGTCAAATCTCCTTTTTTAGAGTGAGTTAGCGCGGCGGTCCATCCGCCGCCTTCACAGTGTAAGGCTGTTCGATGTGAAAACAGTTGAAATACTATGTGATTTCTCTCATGATTTACCAATATCAGAATTCGTTTGTTCCTTTTTCGACGTTCTCCTGTCCGACCCTTGACAACGTTGAACCGAACAGGTATACTTTCTTATCGATGACTGATTATATCAATCAAAAGAGAAGGTGAGAATGCCTCGGACGGAAGAAGCGAATTTGCGGATACGGGAAGCTCAACGCACGAATATCCTGGAGGCTGCCTGGAAGGTCTTTGCACGCAAAGGCAGGGCAATGACCATGACTGACGTTGCCACAGCCGCCAATGTCAGTTACGGGCTGGCCTATCGCTATTTTGCCAGCAAGGAAGCTATCCTTTACGCGCTGGTCGAGCAGAACCTCCAATCTAGTGACGCGGCCTTCCAGCACTTGCGGGAGAGAGCGGGAACGCCCGGAGAACGCCTGGACTGGCTCATTTCCCGGCTGATCGAAGCCCGCCGCGACCGCCCTGAGTTCTCTCAGCTTTTCTACCAGGTGCTGAGCGATGAGGCAACGCCGCACGACCTGCGTGAACGGGCTGCCAGTTACGGCCAGGGATTTCAAGACGCGCTGAGGCAACTGATTATCGAGGGACAGGCCACTGGTGAGGTAACAGCGGGCGATCCAGAGCAACTGGTGACA
>DATLSW010000242.1:0-8893 GCA_035533955.1 Ktedonobacteraceae bacterium
AACGCCTTCATCAACGAGTTGAATAACCAGGCATATGCCTGGGGCAATGCTCATCCCTATCATGACAAGTTCGATGGCAATAAGTACATCCTTGACTCCGGCTATACTATGAACGGCATCGGCTACTGGCTGCAAGTCGAATTGTCCTGGGCCTATACGCCGTCAGACTTCCAGTCGGTGGTCAACGATGAGAACGACGAGTTCTACAGCCTGCGCATGTTGGAGCAAGATTACACCGACAAGACGCCGTATAACAAGCCGCACCAGACCGACCTGGAGCTGATGAAGCATTATGGCGTGACAGGGCAACAGGTCATCGTTGTTTCGATGGTGGAGCAGGCGCTGCGCCTCTATCAGAATGGCAAACTTGTACGTTCCTTCCCCGTCACCACTGGGCGTTACGAGCTGCCGTCGCTGCCTGGTCACTGGACAGTGCTGGCGCGCCAGTCGCCGACCGTCTTCAAGTCAACCGATCCGCCCGGCTCGGAGTTCTGGTATCCGCCGACGCCCATCAACTTTGCCATCAACTATCACTGGGACGGCTACTTTATCCACGATGCGTGGTGGCGTGTCAACTTCGGACCCGGCACACAGTTCCCGCATTACGATGTGGGCGGAGACGAGTCCTTCGCCGGTAACGGCAGCCACGGCTGTATTAACATGCCAGAAGGTGATGCTGGCTGGCTCTACGCCAACACGAGCTACAATACGCAGATCATCGTGTATTAGTGAAAGCGATCAATGGGCGGGCAATTTGCCCGCCCATTGATGATCAGGAACTTTTATCGTCCCTTACCGTTTGTGCTATCCCCTGCCTCCGCCACTTCCAGGCGTAGCTGAACATCTCTTTGAAGGCGCGCAGGATCACTGCCGGTTTCGCGCCGGTGGCTTTGCCGCCGTGGCGGGGCAAGTGGCGCACGCCCAACTGCGTATAGGTGTAGCCCGCGCGCGTGAACTTGTAGAGAATCTCCGTGTTGATCATCGCGCCGCGCGTCTCCAGACGGTAATCGCGGAAAAACTGGCCGCGATAGAGCTTGAAGGCGCAGTCAATATCGCGCGCGCGTACCCCGAAGACCAGGCGCACCAGCATCTTCCAGCCCCAGGCGTTCAGCTTGCGCATCCACGTGTCCTGGCGGTTGACGCGGTAGCCCAGCACGGCATCATAGGTATCGATATAGGAGAAAAACTGCTTGAGGTCGTGAATGTCGAATTGCCCATCGGAGTCCATGAAAAAGACCAGGGATTTCGTGCTGGCTTCAAAGCCGCTTACCAGGGCCGCGCCGTAGCCCTGATTTACCTCGTGGTTAATGAGCCGTACCTGCGGATGGGCCGCGGCGATCTCCTCCACGATGGCGCGAGTGCCGTCCTGGCTGCCGTCGTTGACCACGATCACCTCGAATTCCGGCGTCCATGTCGCGATGGCCTCAAGTATGTTCTGAACCGTCTCGCCGATTGCCACTTCTTCGTTGTGCGCGGGCAGCACGATGGAGAGGCTTTGCGTCGTGCAATACGAGGCTACCTCAACTTGCGGCGTCATCTGTTGCTTATCACTCAGTGTCATATGGATAACCCTGTGTCTTTTCTAGAGTAGTGAGACGAACAAGTGTATATTGCATAGTTGGCCTTTGCTCCTGTTTCATTCAAGCTACCCAGAGGTGAAGAATAAAGAGAATGGAAAAGAGCGCCAGCAGCGCAGGAGCAAGACCGGTGTAGAGCTGGTCGAAGCGCGGACGCTTGCCCCAGAGCGCGAGAACCACGATGATCGGGAACGCCGCCATCAAGTAACGCGGTTGGGAAGCAAAGGGGTTAAAGGTAGCGATAGGAAAGCTCAGCGAGAAGAGCATAATACCAAGCGCGAACAAACTGTAGTGCAGGGGCAGGCGTCGCCAGCCGAACGCCAGCGCAATGATCGGGATCGCGATAAAGAGAAGGTCGAGGAGATTCAGGATAGCAACCAGAGAGAAGCGCGAGTTGTGGAGGATGTTACCCGCCGACGCGAGGAAGGTTGAGCCGATGAAGGCAAAATGGCGCGTCCAATATCTGGCTTCGGCGGTCTGGAAGATGAGCGGGTTGCCCTTTGCCTGCCAGAGATAGGCCATGTAAACCAGCAGTGCGAGAGGTATACAGACGAGAGGGGCAATGGCGTTGATCTTTGGCAGCCAGCTTGTTTGTTTGCGCGTAGACGGGAGCCAGTAACGTTGGATGTATACTACCAGGAATGGGATGGCGAGTATCACACCTGTTGAGCGTGTCAATGTTGCCAGGAAACTCAGCGCGCCAGCCAGCCACCAATCCAGCGCCTTGCCGCGGCGCAGCAAGAGGAAGACGCCCAGGCAGAGCAAGAGGAAGATGGATTCGGTGTAGCCCGCGAAAAAGAAGAGGGCGTAGGGATAAAACGAGAGATAGAACAGCGCGCGCCGGGCCACCGAATGTTCAAATTCTTCCGCGATGAGGCAATAGAATAAGAGCAGCGCGACGAAGAAAAAGAGATTTGAGAGCAGCAATCCCGCCAGATAGTACGAGATTGGGTATACGCCTCCAAACAGCAGGCCCACGAAATGCACCAGGATCGGCCAGAACGGGAAGAATGCCACGTCAGGCGTGGCGGCATAGCCCTGATACGCGATGCGCGCGTAGGCAATGGCATCCCAGTGGAACCAGGCGAAATAGCAAGGATTTGGCTCAATACCTTGTGTACAGGCGAGAAAGTGGACCCCGTGTCTCAGAAATGTGTCAAATTGTGGCAGCAGGGCAATAGCGATATAGGTCACAAAGAGAATGACAACGCGGCTTACAATAAATACCCAGCCGGCCTCTTTCAAAGCTGTTTTCAATAATTGCATGTCTCTATTTCTCTCGGATGCGCGACTCCGCGCAAGGGATCGACAATGAACACTCTCATTGTGTTGCAGTGTAGCAGAAATCGCCGCAAGTGACAAGGTATATAGCCCATTCTGCCGTGTACGGCGCGCTGCCTGATATGCTATACTGGTGAGTAAGCGAAAACACATCCCTGGCATGGAGGTCTTATTAACATGGAACAGCCCCGAACGCGGCAAGAGCAGTGGCCGTCATACACCTACATTGTGCCGCAGATTTACACCAGAGCGAATGTGCGCCTTATCGGCTTAGGCGCGTATACTCCGGCAGACGTTATCACCAACGACTTTTTTGCCTATGTTTCTACCCGCCTCGGCGATCCGCGCAGCGCGAGCGACCTGGAGCGCGTCACCGGCCTCACGACGCGCCATGTGCGCCGCAGTACGCTCGAATTGTGTCGCCATATGGCTGGAGCCGATGCGCCTGGCCTCGTGGAAGATGCGCGCGCGCCGGTAGAAGAG
Organism: Ktedonobacteraceae bacterium; assembly: GCA_035533955.1. Taxonomy (GTDB): domain Bacteria; phylum Chloroflexota; class Ktedonobacteria; order Ktedonobacterales; family Ktedonobacteraceae; genus CADDZH01. The sequence continues at coordinate 3,342 of DATLSW010000242.1, forward strand.
ACGCTCGTCGATATGGCCGTCATTGCCGCGCGGCGCGCTCTTGCCAGCGCGGGTCGTGACGTCTCTGAAATCGATACCATCATTGGCGCCTCCTCTTCCGACAATGACGCTTTCCCGACGGTTGCCGGGCAGGTACAGACGCGCCTCGGCCTGCCTCCCATTCGCGCCACCATGCTCAAGGGAGCCTGCGCCTGCCAGACGGAGGCGTTCCAGATTTGCGCCGAGGTGCTGGCCGCCAGTTCCGCCAAACTTGTCTTGCTCGTCACTGCCGAAGGACTGCTTCCTAATATCATGAATGTTCTCGACTGGAAAACCAGTTCTCTTTTTGGCGAAGGCGCGTCGGCTTTTTTGCTCGAACGCCGCGCTGATGAAGAGGGCTACATCATCAACGGTTCTGACGCCCGCCAGGGATCGTCGTTGTACTACCAGACGCCGCTGCGCAAAGATGTCGTAGAGATGGCGGAAGTCGATATCAAGATGCGCCAGCTTTTCAAAGATGGCCGGGGCAAGGAATTGAACGAGATATTGGCCCAATATCTCGTTGGCTACACCAAAATGAACGGCAAAGAGGTCTTTCGCGAAGCGCCGCGCGCGATGGCCGAGTCCGTTGACGCCTTGTGTCGCCATGCCGGTCTGTCGCCAGACGACCTCGCGTATATTGTCCCTCACCAGGCCAACTCGCGTATCACGCGCCGTACCGGCGAACTACTGATACACGACTACGGCTGGCCCGCCTCAACAATGGACAAGCTGGTCGATAACTTTCGTTACTATGGCAACCTGTCCAATGCCAGCATTGCCCTGGCGCTGGTCGAATTGCTGCGCCAGGGCAGGCTGCGCGACGGACAATGGTTGGCGTTGCCAGCCGTCGGCGGCGGCATGAATTATGGCTGCTGGCTGCTGCGCTACCATGCTTTGCAGCACCCCGAAGAGGCGCTGCAAACAACATAAGGGCGTGATGAAATTCACGCCTTGACAGCCGTGTACTGATTCGTGAAGCCCAGAATGCGCTGCCAGGAGTCCGACGACTCTTTCGCGTACTGCTCCTGGAAGCGATCAAAGAAGCTGTGCGGCGCGCCGGGATAGGTAATCAGTTCGTGATTGATGTTCGCATTGCTGAGAGCTACCTCGAACGCGGCGATCTTGTCTGCCGTGATGTGCGCATCGCCGCCGCCGAACAGGCCCAGGACGGGGCAGGTGAACTGTGACGCCAGATCGACGGGCGCGGGGGCGTCATTGCGTGTCGGGCCGACCGGGTTGCCATAGAAGCCGATCACGCCGGACAGGCCGCGCTGGCTGGCCGCTTGCAGGAACGAGCTGCTGCCGCCAAAACAGAAGCCTACAGTGAAGAGCGCATACGGCGCGTGAGACTGCGTTTCTAGATATGAGATGGCCGCAGTGGTGTCCGCGTTGATATTCTCGATGCGCGTTTGCATCACATGCGGCATAAAATCGAAGTCGTCATCGCGGGCCGTCAATCCCGCTGTGCGCCCAAAATAATCGATGGCGACGGCCTCGACGCCAGCCTCAGCGAAGCGCAGAGCCAGTTGTTTATAGAAGCGAAACAGGCCGCGCACGTCCGGCAAAATGACGATGGCCGCGCCGTTGGAACGCCCGGCGTGACCGGCATAGGCGGCAAAGCGCGTGCCGTCAGAAGAGGTAAGTACGATATCCTCGCCGCGCGAACCGGTATCATCGACGGCTTCAATAGGCGGCTCGGCATTTACATCAAAGCACATGGTCAATCCTCCTGATTATTATTACTTTGGCGTATGTGCCTGTCATACAGGAAAACAGCGCCATACTATCTGGTAAAGGTTAACGTTTGCGTTAACGTCAAATCTTTGCATATTGTACGTCTCCCGCGCAGATGCGTCAAGTTTTTCCCCGAAAAATGGAGGTCCTGGCACGGCGATCTGGTTTGTAACGTTTCGGTGCGAGCAGCGATAGTTTGAATGAAACCTCAAAAACGCAGAAGGAAAAGATGAATGCAACAGCATAGGACAAGGAACAGGCCCGTTGTGTTTTTGGGCGTTTCCCAATTGATCAAGAACCATGCTTCCGGTTGTGGTAATCTACATGAGTGGATAAAACGTAATCACTTTCAAATAAGCAGAATGAGTTTTGTGTCGAAAGGTAGCGTTCCGCATGAACTGCAAGGAATTTGAAGATTTGTCGGGGGCATATGTCCTTGATGCAGTGACGCCTATAGAACGCCAGGCGGCAGAGGAACATCTTGCTACCTGTGACGGGTGCGCGAAGCTTGTGCGCGAGCTAAGCAACGTGGCCGAGCTTTTGCCTCTGGCCGCTCCACAGATCGACCCGCCGGAGCAGCTCAAGCGGCGCGTGATGTCTGCGATCGCGCAAGAGAGCGAACGTTCCTTTCAGCCGGTGAGTCTCGCCTCGCGCCGCCGCCAGCCGCGCTGGGGCATGCGCTTGCTGGCCGTGGCTGCTGTTCTGGCAACGGTCTTGCTTGGCGGCATGGCGGTCTGGAATGTAGACTTGCAAGGCCAGGTAGCCATGCTACAGCGCCAGGTGGCAACCGTTACGAGTGCCAACAGCATGAGCTATACGGTCAAAGGGACGCAGTACGCGCCGGGCGCGAGCGGCCAGCTCGTCTACATCCCACAGCAACATCTCACCGTGCTGATTGTGCGCAGTCTGCCACAGTTGCGCGGCGTGCAGGTTTATCAAGGCTGGCTTTTGCAGTTGAAGAACGGGAAGCCCATCGGAGTGACCAGCCTCGGTCTGTTGAATTTCGAGAACGGCGTGGCTACTCTCTCTTACGCGGGTGATTTGAGCGGCTACAATGCCGCCGCCGTCAGCCTGGAGTCCGGGCCGAAGGCAACTCTCAACGCCCCCAAAGGTAATGTTTTCGCGCAGGTTCTGTTGCAGCAGCCAGGATACCCGCAAGGGATGTCCCTACTCTCCATGCAGGGTAGGGACATCCCCTTGCGGGTGTCCTGGTACTTATCCTCTCTTCTTGCGTGCTAGCCAGTATACCGACAGATAGAACACGGTTGTTCCCAGCGCGGAGCCACCCAGGATCAGCCACAGAGCGCGTGCGATGATCGCGCCACTGGAGACGTCGCTCGTACCTACGCTATCACCGATATCAATGTGCGCGCACAGTGTTCTTTTCGCAGCCAACGGGATGATCGGGCTGGTGGGCGATGATACGGCGGTAACAGTGGCGCTCGGCACGGCTGTCGGTGTGACTGTGGGAGACGGCGATGGTGTGACCGTGGGAGACGGCGATGGCGTGACCGTGGGAGACGGTGTGGGCGTACTCGTCGCGGTTGGCGTTGGGGGTGGTGTGCTGGTGGCCGTCGGGGTAATAGTCGGAGACGGCGTGGCCGTAGGCGGTGGAGTATGCGTTGCCGTGGGTGTTGGACGCGGGCGCGTAGGGATCGGCGTTGGATGGTCGATCACCGGTGTCGGTGTATATGCTGGTCGTGTGGGTGTTTGCCCTGTCACCATGTTGGTGACGCAGGAGACGGCAGTACTGGTAGGCTGCGCCGCGGTAGTCGCGGTCGGTGCGTAGATCGTCACAGTATTGTCGGCGACAGGCTGGACGCCACCCGTTTGCCGGACAGGTGTTGCGCTCGCTGTGCCGAGGGGTCCGCGCTGGCTCAATGTCCCTTTCGGGCGATTGATCGGTGCGGCCCATGGTCCCTGCACTGTTATCAAGAGTAGGGATATACTGATGCATATCACAAAAAATGCAACGGCTACAACGACTCCTCGTCCACCGTAGCCGCGATTCCAGAGTGCCATGAGAGTGTCAATCATCTTCCATCCTATCCTTTCCCCTTGTGACACAACACATTACATTGGCTCATATGCGTGGTATGATATCTCGTCCATTTCCCAGGAACGTTCAGTAAGCGGCAATGTATTGACATCGACGACCGGGAGGTTTTCGCTGCGCGCCTGATCGTCAAAGAAACCGCTGGTGATCGTGCGAAATTGCGGGCGTAAAGCCGCGTTTTGCTGCCAGCGTTCGTGCAGGCATTCCAGGTACATCACGCATTCGAGCGGGCGCTGTACCTCGAAAATCTCGCGTTTATACCAGTGTTTCGCTTCCAGGGCCACGGCCCCTCGCAGGCGCACCACATCCGTGAGGCGCGCGTAGTCCAGCACAATCTGGCTTTTGCGTCCCAGGAATAGCAGGCGTTTATTGGTAAGAAGGAGCAGACCGTGGTCTCTGGCCGGGTAGGAGAAGCAGACTGGGCCTCTGACCAGTTCGTCGCAGAGCGCGGCGTCGGCGCTATAGTGCGCTCGTTCGCCGGGCAGCAGGCGCAGTGGCACTGCGATCTCTGGCAACGCCTCCTCTTTGAGGCGTTCCGCCAATTGTTCAACGTCAAAACCATGTTCGCGTAACATACGCTCGATGTGGAGACGCCGTTCGCGCCGTTCGCGCTGATCGCGCCGAAAACGCTCCCAACTGGCGGCGGCGACTTTAGCGGTCGTGATCTTAGGCGGCAATTGGTAGGATAGCGTTGTTGGAGGCGTGATAGGCGTACTCTCTTGTTGCTCCTCTACGCCGGAAGCCTCTTTTGTCTCCGCTGCCAGTGACGCCGTTTCCGCGCTATCTCTCTGCCAGCCCGGTTGCTTATTTTCGCCGGGTTGGTTGGCTGGCAGACCCAGGTAATGGCTATTCAAATAATCGATCGCGCGTTCGGCGTCATCCAGAGCGGCAATGCCGCGCAATATCAGCCGTTTTCTGCCGAAACGCAGTTCCAGGCGCACCGAATCGATGCCGATAAGGCGCTGATAGACAGGGCGCACATGCGCCAACCTGCTTAAAGGGTAGGCGACGCCGTTCGCTTCGAGGCGATCATGATAGAGCCGGAACACCTGCCCCCACCCGTAAGAACATTCCGCTAGCGGCGTTTCTTTGCGAATCTTATCCATCCTCCCCACACTGCATCCTCCATTACTCGCATTCAGGCATAAAATAACCTTTCATCTATGAAGACGACAGGAGACGTTGTTGGTAACGAGTATCGATATATCCATGTATGCAAAACTATGCTATAATGCCTGCTACAATAGAATAAAGGGGGGACATGTGGCATATGCCAGATGATGGACAACATCAAGCCTATGATCACGCGTTAAAAGGACTCTTCGAGGCATTTGCGCTCTTTCTCTTGCCTCTGCTGTTTGAAGGCGTCACGTTGATTGAGTCATTGGATGTCGAACGCCTGGTACCGCCGAAGCGCGTTGATCGCGTCTTCAAGGTGTGGTATCGCGGCAAGATGCACCTCTTGCACCTGGAGTTCGAGACCAGCAACAATGACAAAGAGATGATGGCGCGTCTGCTGACCTACCATGCGCTACTGCATCAAGAGTACCTGTTGCCGGTGATAACGGTAATTATCTATCCGTTTCCGGTGACGATGGCACGGTCGCCCTATCGCGAGCAAAGCGGAGATGAGGATATTGTGGTCTTTTATTACCGCACCTTGCCCTTGTGGAAACTCAAGGCTGAGGCGTATGTCAAAGCGCACGCCATCTGGATGTACGCGCTCTTGCCGGTGATGCAA
>DATLSW010000243.1:0-4877 GCA_035533955.1 Ktedonobacteraceae bacterium
TGAGTGATGCATTATTTACCCAGAACACGATGCCCATCATCAACGTCGGGGCCGATCTCTTCGCTGACGCGCTGGAGGCGCAGGGCGTGGCTGTCACGCGCGTGGCATGGCGACCACCCGCGGGCGATCAACACGCGCTGATGCAACTGCTGGCCGATCCAGCGGTGGACGCGGCCAATCAGCAAGCCGTCGAGCGGATGCTGGCCGCGCAGCCGGTGATCATCGACGTGCAACCGGCGCGCGCAGTCATCCCGGCGTTTGCGCAGCGCGCGCTGCTGCACGCTGGCCCGCCCATCGCATGGGAACGCATGTGCGGCCCCATGCGCGGCGCCATCATCGGAGCCTGCCTCTATGAAGGATGGGCCAGCAGCGAGGAAGAAGCCAGCGCGCTGGCCGCGTCAGGCGCGCTGGCGTTCGAGCCTTGCCATCATTATCACGCCGTCGGCCCCATGGCCGGCATCATATCGCCGTCGATGCCTGTCTTCGTAGTCGAAGATCGCACCTACGGCAGCCGCACCTACGCAACTATGAACGAGGGACTGGGCAAAGTGCTGCGCTATGGAGCCTACGCGCCGGACGTGATCGAGCGATTGCGCTGGATACAGGACGTGCTGGGACCGGCGCTGGGACGGGCCGCGCGCGCCCTCGATGGCATCGATGCGCGCGCCATCATGGCGCAAGCCCTGCAAATGGGCGACGAGTGCCACAATCGCAACAAAGCCGCGACATCCCTCTTCGTGCGTCAAGTCGCGCCCGCGCTCGTCGAGACGAGCGATTCCCGCGCGGAGACAGCGGCCATTTTGCGCTTCATCGCGGGTAATGATCACTTCCATCTCAACCCATCGATGGCAGCCGCCAAAGCAATCACGTTGGCCGGGGCCAACATTTCGCGCAGCAGCGTCGTGGTGACGATGGCGCGCAACGGCGTCGATTTCGGCATTCGCGTGAGCGGCCTGGGCGATCGCTGGTTTGTCGGCCCCGCGCAGTATATCCAGGGACTCTATTTCGCCGGATTCGGGCAGGATGATGCCAACCCTGATATCGGCGACAGCGCCATCACGGAAACCTGCGGCATCGGCGCGTTCGCCATGGCTGGCGCGCCCGCTATCGTACAGTTCATCGGCGGCGTTCCCGCCGACGCCCTGCGCTACACACGCGCCATGTACGAAATCACCGTCACGCGCAACCCACAGTTCAGCCTCCCGCCGCTCAACTTCCAGGGAACGCCGACCGGCATCGATATCCGCCAGGTGTGCCGCCTGAACATGCCGCCAGTGATCAACACCGGCATCGCCCACCGTCTCCCCGGCGTCGGCCAGGTCGGCGCTGGCATCGTGTATCCTCCGCTGGAGTGCTTTGAAGACGCAATGAAAGCACTGGCAATGACGATAGAGACCGTCTGATGTCAGGTCTGCTGTGGCGGCATAGCCAGATTCTATTCTGAACGTTCACCAATGTGAAGTTACACCCCTGCTTTCCAGACCTGCACGGTGTGGTCGGCGCTGCCGGAAGCGATGAGCGCGCCGTCTGGCGACCACGACACGCTGTTCACAGCATGGCTATGCCCCGTATAGGTGAACATCTTCTTGCCCGTTCTTGCCTCCCAAACCTGGGCCGTCCGGTCATTGCTGGCTGAAACGAGATAGATGCCATTCGGCGACCACGATACCCCATTCACCTGATCGGCATGGCCGGTATAGACGAACACGGTATGACCGGTTGCCGCTTGCCAGACACGCACAGTGTGATCCAGGCTGGCCGAGGCCACCAGCGCACTATCAGGCGACCACGCCACATCTTTGATCTCGTCGCCATGCTCGTGATAGATGAACTGATCTTTACCGCTCGCCACATCCCACAACTGCACCTGGTTCGCGGCATTCCCCACCGCAATAGAGACGCCATCGGGCGACCACGCCACTGTGTTGATGCGCCCCACGCCTCCTTTGTAAACCGCCAACGCTAGAGCGGTCGTAGACGACCAGACATGAATGGACGCATAATCGACCGAGGCAATACGGCTGGCATCCGGCGACCAGCTCGCGGAAGGAATGACATTGGTGCGGCCATGAAACGTCGTAACAAGCAAGCCATTGGCAGCATCCCAAACCTGCACCGTTTTATCGTGACTGGCCGAGGCAAGGCGCGCGCCGCTTCTCGGCTCCCACTCCACATCTCTAACAGGCGCTTTATGGCCTCGATAGGTAAAGGCGTTCGCTCCATTGGTAGCGTCCCATACCTGCACCGTCTGATCGGCACTGGCCGACGCGATCCGCGCGCCACGCGGCGACCAGGCCACGCTGTTCACCGTGTTGCTATGCCCGGCATAAAGGTACACCATGTTTTGCGGCGTCTGCGCGGCGTTCGTGGCAGGAGCGGATGTATGGTTGGCAAGCGCGGAAAGCGGCGAGCGGGAGTTGAAAGCTACCCAGGCGAGACTGCCCCCCGCCGCGAGAACAACCAGTCCGACCAGTCCGCCGATCACCAGCCGACGCGACGGACCGCGCCGAGCCGGAACCGGCGGCGACAACGGCGGCATCACTATCGGCAGCGTTGGAACCTGCGCTAGCAGCGGCGGTGCAACTCGTTCAGGGGGTAAACTTATCGTAGCCGGTTCGTCCAGCACGCGAGCCTCTTTCAACGCGACGGCGAATTCGCGCACACTGCCAAAACGCTGTTCAGGCCGCTTCTCCAACGCCTTGAGAATAACGCGCTCAACCGAGCGTGGAATATCAGGAACCTGGGAACGCAGCGACGGCGGCGGCGTGTGCAGGTGCATTCTTGCCACTTCCTCGAATGCGCCGTGAAACGGGCGATTGCCCGTGAGCCATTCATAGGCGACCATAGCCAGGGCATATTGATCGCTGGCAAATACAGCGTTGCCCTGCAATTGTTCCGGCGCGGTATAAGCTGGCGTCCCTACCATCATCTCCTCGCGCTTGACCGTGATCGAGCTTTCCAGGGCTAACGCCGTGCCAAAGTCGCTGAGCAGTATTTCATCTTTCTTGTTGACGAGCATATTGCTGGGTTTCACATCGCGGTGAATCAATTGCTCATCGTGCGCATATTGGAGGGCGGAAGCGACCTGCTCGACATATGACAGCGTCGTCGCCAATGGCACAACTATCTCTTTGGGATGAAGCTTGCGCAATGTGCCGTTGGGAGCATATTCCATCACGAGAAACGGCACGCGATCAATGATGCCGAAGTCCAGTACGCGCACAATATGCGGATGATTGAGGCGAGCCACGATGCGCGCTTCATCGAAAAAGGCTTTTTGCTCGCTTTCCAGCAAGCGCAGCGACAGCACCTTGATAGCAGCCTGCGTTTTGAGGTACAGGTGTTCGGCCAGGTAGACTTCAGAAAATCCCCCCTTGCCGAGCTTGCCGACAAGGATATAGTTGCCTGCTTGCTGGCCGACGCGATCTTGCTCCATCATAATGACGCCCCCTTCGTGAGTAGAAGTGACTCGCTTCTCTAGTTCATTCATTCTAGAGGTTTCCAATAAGGGTGTCAAGGGCAGAGAACAAGCCACGGAAGGAAGCTGATCGATAGAAATAAATGCAACCGGCAAACAGGTAATAAGTCCCATTGCTCATGGCCGTTCAACATGTACTACTTTGTGTCTCGTTACCACAAATAGAAGGAAGCCCCGCGGGGATGTAATTTTCCCGCGGAGAGCATCCTTGAGATTTGACATTCATCTACGGGGGGAACGCGAAAACATTATGACCCAGACCGCTCCATACGTGATTATCGGCAATGGCATCGCCGGGGTAACGGCAGCGGAGACGCTGCGCGCGGAGTCGCCGAACGCTCCGATTGCCGTGATCGCCAGCGATTCCTTGCCTGTGTACTACCGCCCGGCACTCAAAGATTACCTGGCCGGGCGCATAGGCGAAGAGAAACTGCACGCACGCCCGGCCACCTTTTACCAGGAGTACCAACTCTACTACCTGGCGGATCGTGTCGTTGGACTCAATCCCCAGCAGCACATCATTCAACTGCAAAGTGGACAGCAACTGCCCTACGCGCGCCTGCTCCTGGCGAACGGGGCGCAGCCACGGCGCCTTGTCTGCCCCGGCAGCGAACGCGCCGGCGTTACGACCTTACGCAGCATCGCGGACTACCAGGCGCTCCTGGCACGTTTGCCCGCGATACGCCAGGTCGTAGTAGTCGGCGGCGGTACGCTCGCCCTGGAGACAGTCGAGAGCCTGCGACTGCGTGGCTACGAAGTGACGCATGTGATTCGCGGCTCCACGTTGTGGCCTGTAGCGCTGGATGCGACAGCCTCGGACCTGGTTTTGCAGCAAGAAATGCGCGATGGCGTCACCGTGCGGCTGAACGAGGAAATCGTCGAGGTCACGGGCGAGCAGAAGGGAGTCAGTGGCGTGGTGACGACTGGAGGCGCGCACATCCCCTGTCAAATGGTGATCATCGCTATTGGTATTGAACCCACCCTCGACTTCATCAAGCACAGCGGCATTGTTTGCGGGCGCGGGGTGCAGGTCGATTCGCTGATGCGTACAAACTTGCCCGATATCTATGCCGCCGGTGATGTTGTGGAGACCGTCGATCCACGCACAAGGTACGCGCGCGTGATCGGCCAGTGGTATCCTGCCGTACAGCAGGGGCGCGCTGCCGCCTACAGTATGCTCGATCTCCACGACGCGCACCATCCGTTTCATCCCAGCACATTCTATAACGCCACGTTCCTCTACGGCCTGGATTGCGCAGCCGTCGGTCTGACCACCATGCAGGGGCCACATTTTCAAGATATCGTGGCCGCACCGAAACCGCGCCACTATCGCAAAGTCACGCTTTACAACGGCCTACCAGTCGGAATGCTCGCGCTCGGCGATCGTAAGGAAGCGCTT
>DATLSW010000244.1:0-4062 GCA_035533955.1 Ktedonobacteraceae bacterium
CTGTTCCCTGGTGGATTGCTGGCGGCTGGTCACTCGATCTCTTTATGGGTTCTCAAACGCGGGATCACGACGACATCGATATAGAGTTCCTGCGACGTGATCAACAGGCGGTCCGCTCTATCCTTCATGGGTGGGACATACAGGAAGCGCACCCGGAGCTTTCTTCGAATTGGCCGTTCCGTGAGTGGAAATTGGGTAGGCATTTGAGCTTTGACGTACACGATGTGTGGTGTCGTCCGAGCAAGGCGGCTCCCTGGACCTTCCAGCTCATGGTTGCCGATATCGACAATGATCAATGGCTGTTTCGCCGCGATGCGCGTATCAGCCGTCCGCTTGCTACCATTGGCCGTCGAACGGATGACGGTATTCCGTATCTCACTCCAGAAATTCAGTTATTGTACAAGGCCAAAGCTCCTCGTCCCAAAGACGCGGACGACTTCGCCAGGACACTGCCATATCTTGATAGAGAGAGCCGTCAGTGGTTGGCCCAGACTCTTGCCTTTGTGCATCCAGGCCATCCATGGCTTATCCAACTGGAGGGCCGCGATATGAAGGGCGAGGTAAAACCGGAATTGTAAACTATGTGATGCATCCAGGGTACATCCCGCGGGATGTATGCTGGATAGGCAGCAATTTATTCACACAAACCCCTTTTCTCGCAGAAACGCCACCAGCGCGCGCGCCAGTTCCTCGCTCGATCCGTCGACAATGCGCGTCTGCCGACCTGTTGCGCCGCCTGCCAGAATCTCGCCGATACGCTCGAAGGCGCTGTGCTGGCTGATCGGCGCGGCGATGCGGTGCGTGAGCGGGCGCGGCGTGTGCATTTCGAGAATCACCGTCTCGTCCTGATCCGCGTAAGCGGCGCTGTCAAGCAGAGGCAGCGCGTCGTGTACGGGAATGGTTGCTTGCAGCGCCGCCATGTGCGCCGGGAGCGACGGATAGCGCGGCTCGTTCAAGTCGCTCGTCACCGTCAGCAGCAAGGGTGGTCGTGCCGCCAATATTTCGCGGTAGCTGCGTTCGAGCCGCCGCGTTACTTGCAGAGACGGTATGCCATCCGTAGTATCTCGCGTTACAGCAAACTGCATTACGCTTGTGATCTGCGGCAGGTCGAGATATTCCGCGATGGCCGGGCCAACGCTGCCCGATCCCCAATCGCTGGATGAGTCGCCGCACAACACCAGGTCTGGTGTGTGCTGGCTGATGTAGCCAGCCAGCGCCGCCGCTACCGCGAATGGCCCCCACGAATTCGCTCGCGGGTTCCAGAGGCGTACCGCTTGATCGGCTCCGATAGCTAAAGCGGCCCGCAATGCGCCTGCGGCGTCCGCTGGCCCCAGCGTCAGCGCCAGTACCGTACCGCCGAACTGCTCTTTCAGACGCACCGCCGCCTCGAGGGCGCAGGCATCCGCCGGGTTGAGTATCTGTACAAAACGCCCGGCGTCTACCTGCCCGCTGATCGGATCGATGTAGACCGAACTGCTGTCCGGCGTCTGCTTGATACATACGCAACTATACATCTTAGAAAGCCTCAAATAAGCCGGTCGCTTTGGTGATGTGCAAAGCGCCGTGTTCGTCGATCTGCTGCTGTACAAAGGCGGTGAAGCGGCTAATTTTCTCAGCATCAAAGGCCATGCCTACCGGCACTGAGAGAACATACTCTACTAATGGTTCGGCCTCCGTGACCTCTAAGCCATTTTCGTAGATGTGCAGTGTTATCTGATCGAATGATTGCGCGATGAGCGCGTTACCGTTTTCCAGGCGGAATGAGCCAGCGGCGAATGATTGCCACAACCCGCCGGCGTCGGGATCAAATTGGAGAACCAGGTCATTGATCTCCTCCATGTGGTCTTTCCCGTTGGTCGTGGCATAAAAGTGGCCGCCTGGTTTCAAAACGCGGCGTATTTCCGCCAGCGCCTTCGCGCGATCCGGCACATGATAGAGCATGTGGTTGGCGATTACCGCGTCGAAATAGCCATTTTCGTAAGGGATAGCTTGCGCGTCGATCCGCGTGTAGGCGAAAGGATGATCGCTCTGTTGCAGATTGGATTGTGCCTGCTCCAGCATCCCTGGCGAAAAATCCGATAGCGTGATCTCCCAGCCCGTGGGGATGCGATCCAGGTTTCTCACCCATAACTCACCAGGTCCGCATCCGAGTTCCAGCACGCGCGTCTGTTGAGGAATGATGAGATGATCAAACACCCAGCGCTGCCAGTCAGACTTGTTTGTGCTGAACAGTTCGTGCAAGCGGATACGCGCTCGCAGGTTCTGGTCGTTCTTGTATTGCGTGGTGAGCAGGTAATCTATAGCTGTTGATGGTTCGTTGGACATGGATCATTCTTTCTTTCACGAGGCGCGAAAGCTCACGCCCCAACCGCCGCGCGGATATTCCCAGGTAATGGCTTTGCGCTCGCACGCCACGTAACACGTCCCGCATTCCAGGCAATGCTCATACGAGAATTGCATCTCGCCGCCCAGAAGTTCAAACAAACCGGCGGGGCAGACATAGACGCACGCCGTCGTATCGCACTCTTTGCACGTCTCGGTATTGACGCGAATGTGCGGCGTCTTATCGACCTTGAAGCGTACCAACTCTAAGCGTTCTTCGATCGGCTGCATGGTTGGTTCCTTTTTACTCGATATCTACAGACTGGCGCAATTCATTGCGCCGCTACACCGTTTCATACCTGCGCATCTTCTCCTCAAAATCTGCGAAATTGCTGTATACCTCGGCATGCAAGCCTGCCCCTCTGGCGACTGCGACATTGATGGCGCTATCGTCCCAAAACAGCATTTCCGAGGCTGGCAGGGAAGCGAGTTTTCGCAGGACATAGATAAAGAAAGCAGCGTCGTCTTTCATATAGCCTATATGTGATGATGAGAATATGCCGTCGAACTTATCAGCGAAACCCATTTGATCAAGAATATACCGCGTGCGATATTGCTCTTGATTGGTGGCGATATAGCAGGATATGCCGCGCTTTCTCAACTGTTGAGCCGCGTTGATGAGTGGTTCGTTCGTGACATGCTCGCACGTAAACCAGTAATGTAGCAGTTCATCGATTGATCCGCGCCATCCCCATTGTGGCGCGAACTTTGTCAGTTCTTCCCGGAGATCCGCTTTTCCCACGAGACATTCGGAGAAGCGGTTGCGGAAGAATGGGGCCGTCTTTTCTTTGCTAATGCCATAATCGCGATTTAAATGTGTGGCGAATGATTCGCTCTGCGCCAGTACGCCGTCAACATCGAAAAGAATGACTTTGATCATACTATGCTCCGGTATTACAAGAATAACGCCCGCATTGCTTGCCAACTGTCGGACAATAAAGTGCGCAGCGGCACTTTCCCTCGTAGTGTATCATACGTCACGCGCCCGACTTTGCGGCGCGGCGTGCCGTTCGATCGATACAAATTCTCCATTGCCTGACAGAGCAGTTCGGGATAGACATTTTGCAACCGCTCGTTGTTGACAAAGTCGGGTGCGCGGCGGAATGTTTTCAGGTCGCGCAAGACAAAGCTGTCCTCGAGACGTTTGCGGTAGCGCGACAGGCTCAACGGCGAAAAATCCTGCTCGTTGTGCGCCTGTTTGATCGTCTCGGCAGCCGCCAGACCCGAGGCGATGGCGAAATTCATGCCTTCCAGGAAGAGACCTGCCGCGAAGACGAAGCCCGCCGCGTCTCCCACCACGAGCAGTCCGCCGCGCGACAATCTCGGCAACATAGCCCAGCCGCCTTCAGGGATCATGTGCGCCGAATATTCTAGCGTCACGGCATCGCGCAGCAGCGGCGCGAGGGCCGGGTGGCTTTTGAACTGATCAAGCAGTTCGTAGGGCTTGACGCGCTTTTTCGCCATGTCGGCAATCTGTGTGACCACGCCGATAGAGAGCGTGTCGCGGTTGGTATAGAGAAAGCCGCCGCCCTTCACGTCGCCCGTGGCGGAGCCGACGTACTCGTTGGTCATGCCCTCGTCGCCGTTGAGGTTGAAGCGTTCTTCGATGGTATGTGCGTCCAGACGCAGCACCTCTTTCACGCCCAGCGTCATCTGATCGGCGTGAAACTCGCGCTGCAA
>DATLSW010000245.1:0-5564 GCA_035533955.1 Ktedonobacteraceae bacterium
AGGAGCCACATATGTCACTGGATATTCTGAAAGGGTTGGCGACAACCTTCAAAAATATGGGCAAGAAGCCGACGACGATTTCGTATCCGGAGGAGGAGCGCGAGTTGCCGCCGCGCTTCCGGGGACGGCATGTACTGCACCGCTACGAAAACGGCATGGAACGCTGCGTGGGCTGCTTCCTGTGCGCCGGAGCCTGCCCGGCTGACGCTATCTATATCGAGGCGGCGGAGAACACCGAAAAGGAGCGCGTTTCGCCGGGCGAGCGTTTCGCCAACGTCTTCGATGTCAATATGCTGCGCTGCATCTTCTGCGGCTACTGCCAGGCGGCCTGTCCGACAGGCGCGATCACCCTGGAACAGATCTATAAATTGTCGTCTTACTATCCAGAAGACGCGGTGTACCATAAGGAGCAGTTACTGGAGCCGCTCGGCGAGGCCACGCTCGGCTCCAGCCCCGACTGGTTTGAGGCGCCGCCGCCGCAGGACGAGGCCGGGCAGCCAGTGCCACAGGAAAGCCAGGTCTTCGATGGCTCGGAAGCCAGCGCGACTTCTGTTGGCCTCGGTATGCTGCCAACGGAACGGCCCATCCTGCTGACAAACGAGGAGCAGGACGCGGACCGGCGCGTGTTTGAACAGGAAGAGGGCGGCGCGGCGCGGGCGGGGCAAGCCCACGCCCCTACTGAGGGAAAGGAGCAGGACCAGCGCGTGTTTGAGAGCCTGTCGAACCTCAACGAAAAGGAGGGAGAGCAGTCATGACGGCGACGCAACTGGCCTTCTTTGTGCTGGCCGTTGCCAGCACAGCTTCGGCGCTGGGCGTGATTATTTTCAAGAACGCCGTTCACTGCGCGTTGAGCTTGATCCTGACATTTTTGTTCCTGGCGTTATTTTACCTGCAATTAGGGGCCATGTTCATCGCGATTGTGCAGGTGCTGATCTATGCCGGGGCGATCATGGTGCTGTTCCTCTTTGTGGTGACTATGCTGGCGAGCGAGACCGATGATACGGAATTGCATGACCATATCCGCTGGCAGCGCTGGGTGGCGAGCATCCTGGGCATCGTCCTGGTGGGCGTGTTGAGCTATCTGCTCTTCACCGGCACGGCCATCAGCAGTGGCACAGTGGCGACGGGCGCGAACAGCCTTTCACACATCGTCAATACGCAGGGCAATACCGAGGCGTTCGGCCTGGCGCTCTTCCACGGTTTCACATTTCCGTTCGAGGTAACGAGCCTCTTAATCGTTGTCGCCATTCTCGGCGCGATGGTGCTGGGCAGAAAGGCGTAGGGTGTGATGATGCCACTATCTGCATACTTGATCATGAGCGCGATCTTGTTTTCCATTGGGGTCGTCGGCGTCTTGATCCGCCGCAACCCGCTCATTATTTTTATGTCTATCGAATTGATGTTGAACGCGGTAAATCTCTCGTTTGTGGCTGTTTCAAGCAAACTCGACTCCGCCGACGGGCAGATGTTCGTCTTCCTTGTCCTGACCGTTGCCGCCGCCGAGGTGGTAGTAGGTCTGGGCATTATCGTCTCGATCTTCCGCACGCGCCGCAACATTGATGTCGATGAGATGAATACCTTGCGAGGATGAGCATAATGACAAATCTGAGTATACTCGTCTTACTCTTGCCCCTGCTCGGCTTCATCATCCTGGGATTGAGCGGGAGGCTGCTGCCGCGCGGCGCGATTTTGACGGTGGCCTGGGGTGCGTGCGGGCTGGCATTTTTCTTCGCCCTGATCAGTTTCTTATCGATGCTGGGGACGCCTGCCGCGAACCGCTCAGTTGACCAGGTTGTCTACACCTGGGTGGTTTCCGGCACTTTCCAGGTCAGCTTCGGACAACTCTTCGACCCACTTTCGGCAGTGATGCTGTTGATTGTGACGGGCGTCGGTTTCGTGATCCATATCTACTCCGCGGGCTACATGGAGCATGACGACGGCTTCTGGCGTTTCTTCTGCTACATGAACTTCTTTATTTTCGCGATGGTACTGCTGGTCAGCGCGGACAACTTCCTTTTCCTGCTGATAGGTTGGGGGCTGGTCGGCCTGGCATCGTTCCTGCTGATCGGCTTCTGGTATCACCGGCGGGCAGCGGTGGCGGCGGCACAGAAGGCGCTGGTCATCAACATCATCGGCGATTTCGGCCTGATGCTGGCGATCTTCCTGATCTTCATCAATTACGGAACACTGAATTACGGCGGCGTTTTCAGCGCGATCAAACCTTCCAGCGCGGGCAGCGGCGTTGCCATTGCTATTGCTCTGCTGCTCTTCGTGGCTTGCGCGGCGAAGTCGGCGCAGTTGCCCTTGTATATGTGGCTGCCGGACGCGATGGAAGGCCCGACGCCGGTGAGCGCGCTGATCCACGCGGCGACAATGGTGACGGCGGGCGTCTATCTAGTGGCGCGCGCGCATCCGCTCTTTGAACTGGCTCCGATCTCGCTCGATATCATCGCCGTGATCGGCGGCGTGACGGCGCTCTTCGCCGCCACCATCGCGATCTTCCAGCTTGACATCAAGCGCGTGCTGGCCTATTCAACCATCAGCCAGCTTGGCTATATGTTTATGGCCGAGGGCGCGCACAACTATAGCGCCGGTATTTTTCACCTGACGACGCACGCCTACTTCAAGGCGCTGCTTTTCCTGGGCGCGGGCGCGGTCATTCACGCGCTGGCGGGCGAGCAGGATATGCGCCAGATGGGCGGGCTGCGCAAACGCTTGCCCATCACCTTCTGGACATTCCTGATCGCGGCACTGGCGATCAGCGGTATCCCGCCTTTCGCGGGCTTCTGGAGCAAGGATGATATTCTCGGCACGCTGCTCTCACAGGCGACAAGCGGGAACAGCATCCTGTTCTACATCCTGTGGGCCATCGGCGTGATCACCGCCGGTCTGACGGCTTTCTACATGTTCCGCCTCGTTTTCGGTATCTTCTTCGGCGGCTATCGCGGCACGGGCTACGCGAAACACAGTGCGGAGGATGAAGCTGTGGAGGAAGACGAAGAGATTGCGCACACGGCGGGAAATCGACTGAATATCCGCGAAGCGCCCGCCGTGATGACGATCCCGTTGATCATTCTCGGCGTGCTTTCGGTGATCGGCGGTTTTGTCGGCTCGTTCTCGCTCTTTGGCGACCCGCGTTACCAGCCGCTCGCCAATTTTCTGACGCCGCTGTTCGCTGATGTACATGGCAGCCTCTCCGGGGGAGAGGTAATAACCGCAACCTCCATCGGCATCGGCTGGATTTCGACGGGGTTGAGCATCGCGGCGGCGCTGCTGGGCATCTTTGCGGCGTGGCGGCTCTACGGAAAAGGTTTCGAGTACAAAGAGAGCAAGAACCCGCTCTACCAATTGCTGCTCCACAAGTATTATGTGGACGAGGCGCTGACGTTTGTCATCATCAACCCCATACGCCGGGTTGGCAGCACGGCGACTAGCTTACTGGAGGGCGGCATGCTGGACGGCGGCAGCCGGGGCGTGGCCTGGCTCTTCAAGAAGCTGAGCCTGGGCCTGCGCCGCCTGCAAAGTGGCTATGTGCGCAACTACGCCCTGGCAATTCTCGTCGGCGTCCTGTTGATCATCATCTATTATGCAGTGAGGGGGTAGCATAACGGTATGCCTGCAATTCTTTCGATCATTATTTTCCTGCCCCTGCTGGGCGGCATTGTGGTATTGCTCATCCCAAAAGAGCGGGTACAGGCGATACGCTGGACGGCCGTCGGTTTTGCCGCGCTTGGCCTGCTGCTGGCGTTGATTCTGATCTTGCTGTATGCCCAGGCGAATATTACCTCGACGTCACAGGCGATTGGCAGCGCACCCAACGGTACGTTTCTCTTTAACGAGCAGGTGAGTTGGATACCGGCCATCGGCATCAACTACAGCGTGGGTGTGGACGGCATCAGCCTCTTTCTGGTGGCGCTGTCGGCGCTGCTGACGCTGGTGTGCATCGCCGCTTCGTTCAGCATCGAGCAGAAGGTCAAGAATTATATGGCCTTTATGTTGCTGCTTGATTGTGGTATTCTGGGCGTGTTCCTGTCCACGAATCTGTTCCTGTTCTATATTTTTTGGGAAGTGATGCTGATCCCAGGCTATTTTCTGGTCGGCGGTTGGGGCGGCGAGAGACGCATCTACGCTGCCTTCAAGTTCGTCCTCTACACGTCAGTGGGCAGCCTGCTGATGCTGGCGGGCATTATTGCCCTGGGCTACTATCACCAGTTGGCTGTGGGCGGATCGTATAGCCTTGACCTGAACGTGTTATTTAACGGGACGATTGCCAGCGGTGCGCAGACCTGGATCATGCTGGCGTTTGCGCTGGCCTTTGCGATCAAGACGCCGCTGGTGCCGTTCCATAGCTGGCTGCCCGATGCTTATGGCGAAGCTCCGGCGCCGGTGACGGCCATGCTGGCCGGGGCGATGTCCAAGACGGGGGTGTATGGTTTCCTGCGCTTCGTGCTAACGCTCTTCCCGGCGGCGGTTCACCAGTTCGCCCCGCTGTTCAGCATCCTGGCAGTGATCAGTATTCTCTACTGCGCCGTGCTGGCACTGGTGCAAAGCGATCTCAAACGCTTGCTGGCCTATTCCAGCATCAGCCACCTGGGCGTGATCGTACTGGGCATTTTCGCGTTCAACACGCAGGGCATCGAAGGCGCGGTCTTGCAGATGATCAATCACGGTATCACGATGACTGCGCTGTTTTTGATCGTGGGCTTTATCGAGGCTCGTACCCTGACGCGCAACATTCGCAACTTTAGCGGCATGGCGTGGCGCGTTCCCATCCTGGCGACGGTGTTGATGATCGCCTGCCTCTCGTCGTTGGGTCTGCCGGGGTTGAACAGCTTCGCGGGCGAGTTTCTGGCGCTGCTCGGCGCGTTCCGCAGCAACGAAGTCTTCGGCATTCTGGGGACGGCGGTGGTTATTCCGGCGGCGTGGTATCTCACGCGACTGGTACTGGGCGTGATGGAGGGGCCGATTCAGCGGGCAGGCACACTGGCGACGCTGGATCGCAAAGGCAAGTTACACGACATGCATATCGGCGAATTTGTCGTGCTGTTGCCCTTATTGCTGTTAATATTTTACATTGGTTTGCAACCCGTGCCGTTCACTTCTATGATGGAGCCGTCGGTTATCAATACGTTGCAGACGTTGGGCAGGGCGGTTGTGCCGTGATTGAAAAAATGTAGGGGCTGTCAGCCTCTCATTACCCGTCCGGGGGACGCAGCCTCTCTGGGAGAGAGGTAATAATGAGAGGTAATATGTCCTTGCCCGGAGGAGAGTCAATGACATTTACGTATACCGTGACGGCGGCGGACTGGGGGCGGATCGCGCCGGAGCTGGCGCTGGCGATTACAGCTCTGCTGGTAATGATCGGCGATCTGCTGTTGCCGCAGACAGGCGACACGGCCAAAGAGCGCGGCCCGGCCAATTTCATCGTGCTGCCCATCTTGAGCCTGCTCGGCTTGTTGGGCGCGTTGGCGGCTACCATCGTGTTGTACGCGGTAGGAGACCAGCAAAACGCCTTCAACAATATGATCGCGTCAAATGATGGCGCGCTCTATGGCTACATCATC
>DATLSW010000246.1:0-3135 GCA_035533955.1 Ktedonobacteraceae bacterium
ACGGCCCAGGGTCGAGGATTAGATGGTTATAGGCTCCTAGCAAGACCGTGCCGTCGCCGGTTGCCACCGGGATAAACTGGTGCGCGATGCTATAGTTGCGCAGCGTCCACGGCCCGACAAGCGCGAGCGTCAGGCCCGCCACGATCACGGCGGCGCTGGCGGCGACGCGCCACGATACAACCTTCTTCCACACGATTACTATGGCCCAGGCGATGACAATGACCGGAATGATGACGCCGTTGGGCCGCGTCAGCGCGACCAGCCCGGCCAGGATGCCGCTGATCAGCATCCAGCGCGCCAGCGAGGTGCGCTGCACCAGGAAGAGCGAGTAGCAGAAGGCGAATAGGAGAAAAGTGTACAGCGACTCGGAATACAGCCAGCCGTCGTAAATGAAGAGATTGGGATAGATGACCGCGATGATACCGGCCACCAGGCCAATGCGTCTCCCGAAGAGGTCTCTGGCAAACAAGTAGACCAGGACGCATGTCCCAGAGCCAACGCATGATAAAAACAGGCGCACATAGATATTTTTGGGACCGAGCAGGCCATAGATCACGGCGATCACTGCCGGCCAGAGGGGCGCGCGCCCCGTTAGCGGCGCGTTCGCGACCTGACAGAAGCAGCGCGTGCGCAACAGGTTCAAAGCAATTTCCTGGTAGACAAACGAGTCGTACAGTGGGGTATAGCCGCGTCCGGTCGTCAGATTATAGACAACGCGCACGATCAGCGCGAGGCAGAAGACGCCCGCGGCAGGCAGATATGGCGATAAACGTTTCATCATCGGTATCCTGGATTCTGAGAAGTAGGGCGACCGCAAGGGTCGCCCCTACCCGCGACGCAGCGCGAGATCCTTACCTCATAGACATGTTAAGACGATTCATTCACACGTTAGGACGGTTTACCGATATGAATGTAACGCATCGTGTAACCTTTGTCCTCTTACACCTCCCCAGGGGTGTGATGACAGCGCCATTTACCAGTCTTTTTTCTCTCATACAGGCCCGCAAACAACCACCTGAACTCCTGGTAAGCGCCGTAGGCGCGACTTTTCAATAACCCTGGCGTGCTAAAGCGGCCTCTACGCAAAAATTGAAAAACCTGCTATAATGAAAAAACAATGCTATAATGAAAAGACGGTATCGTCTCTCGTAAAAATGTTCAATCGCTAGAAGGAGGCGAGTCATGCAGAACGAGACACAAGATCAGCAGCCCGTCACGGAACAGCGCGCGGTCGGCGCGAACAATAGTCAGGAAGCGGTCTCTGACAATGATACTATTTTGCAGGAGAACCTGTTTTCACATACACCTGCCGTCATCGCTGCTCCGCCTGATCCGAATGAGACGCCTTATCCGCCGCTTGTGCGTACCAACCCGCTCACCGATCAGTCCAGCCTTGCCGCTTGCGCGCTGCCGTACCAGCAAGAACTCACGCTGCGCGGCAAGTCGAACTACACCGTAACCTGTTTCCTCTCCGATCTCAAAATGCTGACAGAGTTCATCGGCGCGGATACGCCCGTTGGGCGCATCACCAAAGAGCATCTGACGGACTGGCTCATGAAGCTGAAATTCGGGAAGAAAGGTCATACGCCAGCCCCGAAAACGATGGCGCGCCGCGTGACGTTCCTCAAAAACTTCTTCTCGTGGCTGGCCGGCGAAGGCGTGATTCGCGAAGATCCCTCGGCCAGCCTCGTCCTCGAACGCCCGTTGCCGCCACTGCCGGAACTGCTTTACGAGGACGAGGTGCAGCGCCTGCTCAGCGCCGCCGCTGAGGATGCGCGCTGCCAGTGTCTCGTGCATCTTATCCTGTTCGCTGGCCTCAAGAAAGAAGAGGTGATGAGCTTGAAACTCAACCACGTCGATCTCTCAGACCCGCAGTCGCCCAGCATCACCATTCACTTTCCCGCTGCCACGAACAAGCAGCACCGCGAGCGTCGTCTTGCCTTGCCGCCGGAGTTTACGGCTATCTATAACGCTTACGTGGAGCGCTATCAGCCCAGGGAAGCCGTCTTCGACTGCACAGATCGCAATCTCAACTACATCCTGGCACGCGCCGTCAAAGCCGCCGCTATCAATAAGCGCGTCACGCTGCAAATTTTGCGCGACACCTTCGCCGTGCGCCAGCTTAAAAGCGGCGCGCCGCCGGAGGTATTGCGCGAGAAGCTCGGCCTCTCCGACGAAGCCTGGATGGAATCGCGCGAGAAATATCGCCGCCTCGCATTCTCAAAATGAACATACAAAACAGGCAGGGATCCCTGGTTTCTGCCTGTCCCATTCCTTCATGCTGACGCGTATATTATGATAATAACAGAGTGTTCTGTTATTCATTGACTGTAACACATTTTTCGCCGTAGGGGCCGATTTATCGCGCCCAGGAAGCAAGGAAGGAAGCCAATGGAGGAGAAGCCTGGGATCATCGCTAATATGCGTGCTGTAACTATCTCGCGCGAATATGGCAGTGGCGGCGGCGAAATCGCCGTGCGCCTGGCAAAACGCCTGAGCTGGCAACTGATCGACCATGATATTGTTAGCAGGGTGGCAAAAGAAATGGGGATAAGTGAACGTGAAGCTGAGTTACACGACGAGCAGACCGAAGGGTTACTCTCGCGCATCCTCAACAGCATGCGCACCATTGACCCGGCGCTGATGGTCGGCACAGAGTCAACAGCCTTTGCTGCCGACGCCGAAGCGTATCGACGGGCGCTAGGTAAAGTTGTCAGCGCCGCCGTCAAGCGCGGGCATGTTGTCATTGTTGGCCGGGCGTCCCAGGTGTTGTTAGCGAGACGCCGCGACGTACTGCACGCCCGTGTCGTGGCCCCGCTTGATATGCGTATCGCTTACGTAATGAGCCGTGAAGGACTTACCCAGGATGCTGCCCGTTCGCGTATTCAATTGAAGGATCGTGACCGTATGCGCTACCTGCAAGCGGAATTCGACGCGAAGCCAACCGATGCTCACCTGTATGATATCGTGGTCAACACTGCCAACTTTAGCCTGGATCAGGCGGTTGATTTTATTTATCTTGCCATGCAGCACAAAGCTGAGCGGCTTTCCGTCACCACTGGCGAACTTGGGCCTGGAGCGGGCCTGTCGCCTTATCCCGGTCAGCCGGAGGATTTCCGCCCGCCGGAGAAGTGA
>DATLSW010000247.1:0-9131 GCA_035533955.1 Ktedonobacteraceae bacterium
GAGATGCCGCAGAAAATGCCCTCCTCGCGTGCGATGCGCTGCGCCATCAAGATAGCCTCGTCCGAGGTGACAGTAACGACGCCGTCCAGATACTCGACATGCAGCACTTCGGGGATGAAGCCGTCGCCGATGCCCTCGATCTTGTGCGCGCCCCACGAGCCGCCCGCGAGAATATTGCACTCCTCCGGCTCGGCGGCGAAGACTTTGATAGCGGGATTCTGCTCTTTGAGATACTTCGCCGCGCCCGTCACCGTGCCACCCGTTCCCTGCGACAGTACCAGCGCGCCGATCTGGCCCTCCGTCTGCTCCCAGATTTCGGGGCCGGTGCTGCGATAGTGCGCCTCGATGTTGTCGAGGTTGACGAACTGGCCGACCTCCCAATATTTCCCTGGTGCGGCAGCCTTGAGTTCCTTGACCTTCTCAATCACCAGGTCCACGTCGCTCTCCGCGCCCGGCGTCAGCACCAGTTCCGCGCCATAAGCTCGAATGGTCTTCTTGCGCTCATCGCTCATACCCTCCGGCATGACAATGACGACGGGATAGCCCTTCGCCGCGCCAACGCACGATGTAGCAATGCCGGTGTTGCCGGTCGTACCCTCGATGATGGTCATGCCACGGCGCAGATCGCCGCGCCGCTCGGCCTCCGCGACGAGAAACGGCAAAATACGATCCTTGACGCTGCCGCTGGGATTAAAATACTCGATTTTGGCGACGATCTGCGGTTTGACGTCGCCGACGACGTGATGCAGGCGCACCAGCGGCGTCATCCCCGCCGTGTCGAGTATGCTATCGGCAATATGCGATCTACGATTCCAATCAACCATGAGATAGTTCCTCCTTTTGTGACCTGAACCCCTAATCCGTAGGGGCGTAAGCTCTGCCCCGCCCAAAATTGCAGGATATCCACACAGGGCGGGGCAAGCCCACGCCCCTACGGTATCATTTTCTCCAAGCATTTGATGGTATTGTGAACCTCCTTGCTTACCTCATCATATATGTGATCAAATTCCACTTTTCCTCCTTTATCTTCGCGTTTCAATCTGGCTTGAGCTTGAGTCGCGCAAAAGATTTCTACGGCAAGCTCATCAGTTGCTGGATAAGCGCTGAGTAATTCGTCAAGCCAGGGAATACAAATGTGATCTGTCGAAACTTCATCCAGGTAGTCCAATGTCTCTTGCGGAAACGCCTCATTGTAATCTGTCATAACCTGTTCAATCCTCTCAGTGCGCCTTATTTCTTCGACTCGTTCTCATAGATCGCTCTCAAGACCCGTTCTGGGGTGAGCGGGATCTGGCGGATGCGAATGCCGAGAGCATCGGCTACGGCGTTAGCAATGGCTGGAGCCATGCCGTCAATGGGAATTTCGGCAATGGCTTTGACGCCGAAAGGGCCAAAGGGATCGTGCGTTTCTACTAAGTACGACTCCATCTGCGGCATATCCACGGCATTGAAAATGCGATAATCGCTGAGATTTGTTGTTAATAACGCGCCGTTCTGATCGTAGACCATTTCCTCGCAAACGCCGTAGCCGAGCGCCTGTGTCGCGCCGCCCTCGATCTGCCCCTCGGCCATGATGGGGTTGACGACGCGCCCGGCATCGACGGCGGAGACGGCCTTGATCACGCGCACCACGCCCGTCTCAGTATCGACTTCGACTTCCGCGCCCTGCACAGCGAATGGCGGCGGCGATTGGTAGCTCATCCACGAGGCAGTCGCCATGATCTGCTGCTGATTCTCGACATGCAGCGAGTGCAGAGCAACCTGCGAAACGGTCAGAGATCGCCCGGCGGAAGCAGAAATAACGCGATCCTTGATGGTCAGCGTCTCAGGATTGACGTTGAGCATCAGGCCAGCCACGTCCAGGATTTGCGCTCGCACCTGCTCTGCCGCTTTCTTGGCCGCGCCGCCGCTGATATAGGTGGTCGAAGAGGCATACGCGCCAGTGTCGAAGGGTGTGAAATCGGTATCGGACGAATGCATGACGACATCTTCCAGGCGCACGCCCAACACCTCAGCCACAATCTGCGCGATCACCGTATCCGATCCGGTGCCGATATCGGTCGCGCCGACGAGCAGATTAAACGAGCCATCGTCGTTGAGCTTGATGCTGGCCGCGCCCATATCCAGGCCGGCAATGGCCGTGCCGTGCATAGCAAGCGAGACGCCGACGCCGCGCCGGACGCGGCCCGTTCCTGGCTTGCCGCGCTTCTCTTTCCAGTTAAGTTTCTCTTCCACAATGTCCATGCATTGCGGCAGGCCACAGCTTTCGATAACCTGCGCGTAGCCCTCTTTGCCCTCGCCCAGCGCCTGCGCCAGGGGATTCTCGTCGCCTTCTTTGATCCAGTTCTTGCGGCGCAGTTCCAGCGCGTCCATGCCCAATTTTTTAGCAATCTCGTCAATGTGACTTTCCAGCGCGAAGAAGCCTTGCGGTACGCCATAGCCGCGAAATGCTCCGGCAGGCGGCAGGTTAGTGTAGACGACAGTGGCCTCGAAGCGAATATTGGGGCAAGGATAGATGGGCAGCGGCTTTGAGCCAGTATTGCTCTGCACGGTCATCGAGTGCGTGCCATACGCTCCTGTGTTGGCGATCAATGTCATCTCGTTGGCGATAATTGTGCCGTCGCGTTTGACGCCGGTTTTCATATGCAGAATCTGCGGATGGCGCGAGCGACTGCTGCGGAACTCTTCGGCGCGCGACAATTCGAGCCTGACCGGGCGATCTGTGGCGATGGTCAGCAGCGCGCACAGGTCTTCGATCAACACCTCCTGCTTGACGCCGAAACCGCCGCCGATGCGCGGCTTGATGACGCGAATACGGCGCGGCGGCAGTCCGATCAGTGGCGCGATGATGCGGCGCACATGATATGGCACTTGCGTGCTGGTGCGCACAACGAGGCGATCATCCTCGTCCCAATAGGTGATGACGATGTGGGTTTCAAGCGGCGTCTGTTGCACCTGCGGCACGATATAGTCGCCCTCAACGACCAGGTCGGATTCGGCGAAACCGCGCGCGACGTCGCCCACTTCGGCCTCCAGGTGGGCCGCGATATTGCGCGCGGCGTCGTGAATGCGGTACGACTCCGGTTCGGGATGAATGCATGGCGCGTCCGGCGCGGTGGCCTGGCGCGGGTCCAGCAGGGCAGGCAGGATTTCGTAATCGACCTGGATCAGTTGCAACGCCTGCTCGGCGATCTCAGGCGTCTCAGCAGCAACGACGGCGACGCGGTCGCCGACGAAGCGCACGCGATCATCGAGACAATATTGATCGTGTGGCCCTGGCTCCGGCCAGGACTGCCCGGCGGTCGTATACGGGATGCGCGGCACGTCCTTGTAGGTCAGCACGGCATGAACGCCAGGCAGCGCGCGCGCCTCGGAGGCGTCGATGTCGCGAATGATGGCGTGGGCGTGCGGGCTGGTCAACAAGCGGGCATAAAGCAGGCCGCGTAAGTCGATATCATCGACGTAAGCTGGCTTGCCGGTGACGAGCTTGACAGCATCGACTTTGCGCTCCGGCTTGCCGACAATGCTCAATTCCGTGCGCGTCTCGACTAACGTGGCAGTGCCGCCGCCATCGGCTGGCGGGGAAAATGGCGTGCCGCCCGCGCCATGTTCGAGCGGGGAACGTCCTGGGTCCCAGGGTGGTTCGTCGCCAGGCGCGATAAATCGGCCCCTACTGATCGGCTCAACCTGCTCGCCGCGCATGACGGCCGCCGCGCGCAAAACTGCCTGCACGGGCTTGACATAGCCGGTGCAGCGGCAGAGGTTGCCGGATAGCGCGTCGCGCACCTCTTCTTCGGTCGGACGCGGGTTACTCTTCAAGAGCGCGTAGGCTGATAGCACCATGCCGGGCGTGCAGAAACCGCACTGAATGGCTCCGCTATCGACAAAGGCTTCCTGGATGGGATGCAGTTTACGCGCCGATCCCAGGCTTTCCGTCGTGGTCAATGTGCATCCGCCGGCCTGCGCCGCCAGCATCACACAACTGGGGCGCGGCACGCCGTCCACCAGCACGGTACACGCGCCGCACTCACCCGTTTCGCAGCCGTGCTTGACGCTGAAATAACCCTCGCGCCGCAAGACCGCCATCAGCGAGTCAGAAGGCGCTGCATCCATGCTCTTCACTACGCCGTTGATACGCAATTCCAGTTCCATCTGCTACGCTCTCTTTCCAGAAAATTTGCCGCGCCAGCGCGAACCGTTGGTGGCTTCTTCAAGAACACGATTGACAAGGTTTATGCCGCACACATGGCGATAACCGCTGCTGGCTCGGAAATCAGAAGGCAGACGCACATCAGCCATACTGGCCTGGACGAGGGACGCAATGAATTGCGCCCCTACGTCGGCAGGTTTGCCTTCCAATTGCTGCTCGATAGCGTAGAGACGCACCGGTTCCATATTGACGCCGCCCAGGGCAAGGCGCACGCGCTGATAGACCTCATCCTGCACCGCGACCAGCGCGACGGCATTGAGCAGCGCCACGTCGGTAGGAGTGCGCCCGACACGCTCAAACGCGCCGCTGGCGGTCGTTCCTGGGCGCGGAATGCGTACCTCGATGATCAATTCGTTGGGGCGATGTTCCAGGGCAAACGAGTGAAAGGCGAGACGCCGCTCGTGCTTTCCTTTATAAACAATACCCGTAGGGGCAAAACTTTGCCCCGCCCGTTGCCCACCGCCCAGGTTGACCGACGTTTGCGATCCGGAGCGCAACACCACCTCGGCATCCATCACCGACAGAGCCGTCAGCAGATCGGCCTGTGAGGCCACACCCACGCCAATCGTGCCGCCCAGCGTCGCGCTATTGCGCAGCAGGCGCGAGAACGAGGAAGCCTGAGCGGCCCGCGCCAATACACCGTCGGCGCTATTTTTCAGAAGGGGCGCGTCAGCCATGTTTTGCAGCGTGGTCATCGCGCCAATATGGATCGTCTGCGCGTCTTCCTTTATATAGGAAAGTTGCAAATCGCGCAGGTCAACAACCGCCTCGATGTCGGAAGCTATGAATTGGGTTCCTACGTCTGCCTGACCGAGTAAATAGGTGCCGCCAGCGAGCGGAACCGTTTTGATATCGGTGCGCGACAATAGCAACAGCGCGTCATCGATATCTTCAGCCCAGTGATATTCGAGCAAATTTAGCAACATCGTTTCTACCTCTGTAGCGGGAGCAACGTAAATGTATCAACATCGATCAGTCCCTGATTGGTCAGCTTCAATGAAGGAATTACCGAGAGCGAGAGGAAACTGAGCGTCATGCAGGGATGTTCCAGCGTGCAGCCGAGTTCGGCAGCGGCGGCGTCCAGAGCGCGCAACTGCTGTACCAGCTCGGCGGCGGGCAAAGGCGATATTAGCCCCCCATAGGGCAGCGGCACTTGCGCGCGCACCTCGCCATCAACGACGCAGGCAAAACCGCCGCCCATCGCTTCCAGCGTGCGCGCCGCCAGCAGGATATCATGATCGCTGGCCCCAGCGATCACCAGGTTATGCGCGTCATGCGCCACACTGGAGGCGATAGCGCCTTTGCGCAGGCCAAAGCCTTTGACCAGGCCCAGGCCCACGCTGCCGCTGGCGTGATGCCGCTCAATCACCACCAGCTTGAGCAGGTCGCGCTCAGGATCAGCCACGATCGCGCCGTCGCGCAAGGGAGCCTCCTCGCGCAGGTGCAGCGTCGTGATCTGCCCCGGCTCAATGCCAACCACTTCGATCAGCCCTGGTCGGCCAGGGATACGTAGATCGGCTTCCCGCACATTGCCGATGCGAACCGTATCCGTCACGCCTGTGAGAGCGAGCGGGACAATATCGCTAAGCAGTTGCCCATCACGCGCGATCAGACGGCCATCTTTGTAAACTGACTCGACCTGGAACGTCTCAAGATCGTCCAGTACCACGAGGTCAGCAACAAAACCTGGGGCGACCGCGCCGCGATCAGAGAGGCGAAAATACTGCGCGGTATTATAGGAAGCGAGACGAATGGCCTCGACCGGATCAAGGCCGAGTTCTATAGCGCGGCGCACCATCGAGTCGATATGGCCGCGCGTGGTCAGGTCTTGTGGGTCGCGGTCGTCGGTGACAAAGAAGACACGCGGCGGATGCAATTCTTGCACCAGGGGTAACAAAGCATCGAGGTTGCGCGCCGCCGAGCCTTCGCGGATCATCAGCCACATGCCGAGGCGGATGCGCTGGCGTGCTTCCTCTACGGTGGTACACTCGTGATCGGACATGACGCCGGCGGCGGCATACGCGCTCAAGTCGCGCCCGTTGAGGCCGGGAGCGTGTCCATCAACAACCAGGCCATGTCGCCGCGTCGCAATAATTTTCGCTAGCACCTGCTCGTCGCCGCTCAACACGCCCGGCATGTTCATCATCTCGGCCAGCCCCAGCACGCGCTCATCTTCTAATAATGGCAATAGATCGTCTGCCAGCAACACGCGATAGGGGCTCTCATACGATGAGGCGGGTACGCAGGATGAAAGCATGATATAGGCGGCCAGCGGCAGGCCGCGCCCGGATTCCAGCACGTAGCGAATGCCCGCCATGCCCAGCACATTTGCAAATTCGTGAGGATCAAGCATGACAGCAGTAACGCCGCGCGGAACGACGATGCGCGCGAATTCGGCCAGCGTCAGCATGGTACTTTCGATGTGCATGTGGCCGTCGATCAAGCCGGGTGCAAGCCAGCGTCCTTGCAGGTCGCGCTCCTCGCGGCCATGATAACCACCAGGATCGCTCACGCCGACGACAAGGCCATCGGCGATAGCCACGTCCGCGGGATAGCATTCACCGCTGCATACATTGACCAGGGCCGCGTTACGTAGTACAAGATCGGCAGGAAGGTGTCCACGGGCAATCTGGATGCGGCGTTGTAGTTCGTTCAATGCGTTCATAAGAAATATCCTCCGTCCAGTCCAGTGTGGTGTTCTTCTGGATGATGGCAAGGGCAGGGACTTGATCTTCATCTCATGAAGCTCGGCCCACAGCCCCTACCATCTTACCAGAAATGCCCGTCAGCGTGTAGAGGTACCATTCATAGCGCCCAACCATCACGCGCCAGTATAGAAGCTCGATTCATCGCACCCGATTCATCGCACCCAGAGAAGTGTTTTGTTTTCTGAATAAGCTAAGTATACCCTCTGCCCATAATTTTTGGAACGCTTTTCCATTGAGCGGGACAACAACCCGATGACATAAGATTGCGCCGCGTTCACGCCTTATTAACGATTGCCTTCTTCGTCGCCTTCGTTGTCCATGTGAGCTGAGTTCTCCGTTCCCTTACACAAACCGTGTTATATACTGTGAAAGAAAAAAGAAAACCTCAACTTCAAACCTGACAAACCCTCTCTACAAGCCACTTTAACACTACCGTACCCCACTACCATCAACCGTTTACATCAATTCTGACAGCAAATGTTACGAATGTTTGAACAAATCATCCATCTTATCCGCTACATCTTGCTGCATAGGCAACAGGACATGTGAGTACACATCCATCGTTATCGTAATGGAACTATGCCCCAACAGTTCCTGCACCTTTTTCGGATGGACACCAGCAGCCAACAAAATTGTTGCTACACTATGCCGCAAATCATGAAAGTGCATATGTGGTAAACCAATTTGCTTGAGAAGCTTGTCATACCACCGTACCATCTTAGTAGGACACAAAAGACCACCGTCCTTATCACAAAACACGATCTTCTTGTCTTGCCAACTACTACCAACCGCCAATTTTATTTGTTCCTGTTGGGCCTGATGCCTTTGCAACGCCTCAATCGCTACACTAGATAGCGTTATCCGACGACGACTCGACTTTGTTTTTGCCTCATTCTCAACAAGTCCATATCCCGCGACCCGTGTCATAGTACGGCGTATAAAAATCGAGCCTTGCACTAGATCAACATCACTCCATCGCAACGCTAGCAATTCACCCCGTCTCATACCAGTCGTCAGAGCAAGCATCAGCAATGCATCAAGAGACGAATCACGAGCCGCCTCTAGCAACCTCTCTGCTTCTTTCACCGTCAATGTTTGCGCTTCACGCGACTCAATACGAGGAGCTTTTACCAAACTCGCTACATTCCGCGCTACCGCGCCATCTGCTACAGCATCACGTAACGCCCGACGCAACACTTTATGAATAGCTCCCACCGTTGGTGGCTTCAAACCCTGATCAAGCTTTTCTCGATAAAACGCTCTCAACATCTCAGGCGTTAACTTCTGCAATGTCACATGCCCAAGACCAGGAACAAGATGATGATTGATCACCGAACGATACTGAACATACGTCATTATCCTAACTGTAGGCTTGCAAGCCTGCTCTACCCACCGCTCCAGAAACTGCTTTACCGACTGCTGAGGAGCCGTGACAAGCGTTCCCTGCTGCTGCTCGCGTAATACAACTTTGAGCTTTTCCTGAACTTCATGGCGCGTCTCACCATAGATGTACTTGCGCTTGCGATGCCCCAGAGAAATGCTCGCAACGTAGCGCCCATCTTTGCGCTGATAGATCGAACCTTCACCATTGCCCCGCCGTTTCCGAGCCATAGTAATACCTCCTCTGCTTATGCGATCACCCGATCCTGCAACCATCGCTCTAAAGCCGCTACCGGCACTCGGATCGCTCGACCTAACCGGATCGCGGGTAAGTCAAGCGTATCAATCAACCGATACACCTCTGCACAACTCAGCGACAACAACACCGCTACTTGAGACACCTTGAGATACAAGGGTTGGATAGGCGCAGCGCGACCCGCCACACGAGACTGTTTTCTTGCCACTTCATCACCTCACACGCCAATGGCTTGCCAATAAAAAAGCTGGCAAGTGTGAGAGACACACCAGCCAGCATATTGTGGTTTAATGGCAAGCTATACAACAGTTTCAAGACTTACGCGCTACAAGAAACCGACGCCTACAAAAAGGCCAACATGCTATCCAACAGCAATATGGCACACACCATCGCGAGCGACGGAGTGACTGAAACCCTATCACGCCCAAAGCGTAGACTGACGTTATGATATAAGAGAAGCTCATCAGTAAAAGGGTGGTCAGGGGCTAATGCCAAAGCGCTGAAGAACGGCCTGTGGAGAGCCGAGAGAGGAAGGAAGGCGTCGGAGAGGCAGATGGGTGACAATGGCAAATTCCGC